>JAJQDJ010000052.1 GCA_021202205.1 Erysipelotrichaceae bacterium | reverse complement strand
CCCTTCTCATTTTTGAGAAGGGGAATGTCACCAAATCTTAACTTAATGACATTGCAGTTTCAAGCTCTTTTTAAGTATTATAGACCAATATTGGATAATATGGATATGGATATATTTGATAAAGATAATTATCAGTATATCAATCAAGAACTTATGAATAATACATCTTCCTTAGAAAATATTACTGATGCGCTTCTTTTTCTGTCAAATATGCTTTATAACTATTATAATAAATCAGTTATGATATTTATTGATGAATACGATATGCCCTATAATGAATCATCTGATAAAGGTTATTATGAAGATATTCATGAAGATTTATCTTCCATTTTATCAGAAACATTTAAAGGTAATGCATATCTGGAATATGGATTATTAACAGGTATTCAAAGGGTTGCTAAAGAAAATACACTTTCAAAATTTAATAATCCGTTAGTTTGTACTGTTTCTGATAATAAATATTCTCAATATTTTGGTTTCACTGAAAGTGAAACTAAAGAATTATTGGAATATTATAATTTATCACTAAATGATGACGTTAAGCAAATGTATGATGGATATCATATTGGAAATATCAATGTATACAATCCTTGGTCTATATTAAATTATGCGGAAACCAGGGAATTAAAACCTTACTGGATTAATACTGGAAGTAACAAAATGATAAAAAGTGCTATGAAGAATGCTGATATATCATTTAAAAATGGATTCGAGTCATTAATTGAACATGGGTATCTTGATACAAGTGTTAATATGGAAACAAGTTTTTATGAAGAATCTCAAACGCCAATGTTATGGGGATTATTTATCAATGCAGGATATTTAACAGTGACTAAGAAACTGGAGTTTGGGGAGTTACGTATTAGGATTCCAAACAATGAGGTTGTTAATGAGTTTAAATCATTAGTTGCTGATTATATAGCGATATCTCCAACGTTATTAAATGACCTTGCTAAAGGATTATTGAAAGAAGATCCAAATGGTTTCTTTCAATCATTACAAAGTATTTTGTTGATACCTTCTTATTATGATTATGTTAGTGAAAACAGTTATCATATGTTATTTCTATCTTTATGTATTTATCTTCAGGGGACACATAAACCTTTATCAAATCGTGAGGCTGGCGATGGTAGATCAGATATTACATTAAAATCAGAAACAAAGAAATATCCATCTTATGTCATAGAATTTAAGTATAGTAAGGAAAGTGAAAAAGTTGATAAGCTTGCTAGTGAAGCTTTAGAACAAATCGAAAGAAAACGATATGATGCTCAATTGAGTGGAAGAGTTATTTGTATAGGACTTGGTGTTCATGGTAAAAAAGTGGGTATGAAGTGGGTTGTTAAAAGTTTAGCTTAAATGTTAAACTTTTTTATAATTGACTTTTATATCAATAATCAATACAATTTTATATAAAGAGATGGAGGATAAACATGGAAGAGAAAGCATATAGCTGGATACCGTTTTATAGTGAGTTTGCCGAGAAACTCGTATCATATGAAAATGATAGAGAAACACTTGTATTGAAAATAAAAAATGTTTTTAAAAACATTCATATGGGATTACCTAAGTTGGAAGATGGAGAACTTTTTGATATTGATCCTTTTACAGTATTTGGATTGTTTAATAAGAGTATCACTGCTGCAAATCGTATAAAGATAATCAATGGTTTTAAAGATGAATTTTCAATTCATGTAACTGTTCCTGCTGATTTTAGTGGCATTCCTCTTGTGAATAATCAAAACGCTACTTTTTATAGCTTTGGAAATCGTAGAGGAGAACATGATATTGATCATTTATGGAAAGTTTTTGAAAGTGCTTATGATTATGCAAAAAATAAAGATGCACAATCCAAAACTGATTTTATCCAATATTATGATATATGCTTAAATCAAAGAAATATTAAATGGAATATTACTATGGGCTTGTTTTGGATGGCACCATATACGTTTTTAAATTTAGATAGTACTAATCGTGATTTTATATTAAATATCAATAATATGCCAGTTGATTATGTAGAATCTTTACACGGATTAAAACATGTCTTAAAAGGTGAAGAATATTTGCAATTGTGTAGTAACACTATAAACATATTAAAAAATAGTCAATACGCATATAAAACTATACCTGATTTATCAGAATATGCATGGCGAACAAAGCCTTTAGAACAAGATTCAAATATTTCTAGTGTTTCTTATTTGCGTTGGATGAAACCAATTTTGAATGCATTAAGAAAATTAAATGGTTCTGCTACACCTAAAGAAGTTAGAAATCAAATTATTATTGATGAGAATTTATCTGATGAAGAAATAGGCGAAAAGCGTGGAAAAAATAATGTGAATAAATTTGAAAATGAAGTATCTTTTGCACGCAATACGCTTGTTTATGGGGGTTATATTAGTAAAGAAATAAGAGGAGTATGGACACTGACCGAAGAGGGTAATAAGGTTGATATGACACCTGAATTAGCTTCAAAAATATTTCAAGCTGAAATGAGAGGATATGCTGTTTCAAAAAAGGAAGATGTTATAGATAATGATGTATCAACTGTTCGATATTGGATTTATGCACCTGGCGAAAATTTAAGTATGTGGGACGAATTTTATCAAAAAGGTATCATGGCTATAGGTTGGGGTGAATTGGGTGATTTAAGGAATTATTCTTCTAAAATTGAAATGACGAAAATGATGAAAGAACAATATAATCCAGAATTATCCTATAAAAATTCTGTTCATGCCACTTGGCAATTTGTTCATGATTTAAAAGAAAATGATATTATATTTGTCAAAAAAGGAATGCATCAAATCATCGGAAGAGGTATTGTTATTTCAGATTACAGTTTTGATGAAAATCGAGATGATACTTATAAAAACCAGCGAAAAGTTCAATGGACACATAAGGGTGTGTGGGAATATCTTGCTAAACAGGCACCTATGAAAACTTTAACTGATATGACGCCTTACACTGATATAGTCAATAATTTAAAAAGTCTTTTTGAAGATGAAACAGATAATAAAGAAGAAATTGAAGAAGTATTTCCTATCTATGATGAAGAAGATTTTCTTAGTCAAGTTTATATGAGTAAGAAAAATTATCATACATTGATTAATTTGTTGAATATGAAGAAAAATATCATCTTGCAAGGTCCTCCAGGAGTTGGAAAGACATATGCGGCTAAGCGCTTGGCTTATTCAATGATTGGTGAAAAGAATCCTAATAGAGTGATGATGATACAATTTCATCAAAGTTATGCATATGAAGATTTTATTGAAGGTTATAGACCAACAGAAAATGGATTTGAACTTAGAAAAGGCGTATTTTATCATTTTTGTAAAGACGCAGAAATTGATAGTGAAAATAAATATTTCTTTATTATTGATGAGATCAATCGTGGTAATTTAAGCAAAATATTTTGTGAATTATTTATGCTGATAGAAAATGATAAACGTGGCAGCAAATATCAAATGAGATTATTATATTCTAATGATTTGTTTTATGTACCAGATAATGTTTATATTATTGGCATGATGAATACAGCAGATCGTAGCTTGGCTATGATGGATTATGCTTTACGTCGCCGTTTTGCATTCTTTGAAATGATACCTGCTTTTGACAATGATGGTTTTAAAAACTATAAAGAAAATAAAGATAATGCAAAATTCAATAAGCTTATTGATACAGTAAAACGATTGAATAATGAAATAGAGAATGATGATAGTTTAGGTAGCGGTTTTAGAATCGGTCATAGTTATTTTTGTAGAAATGATGAGGTAACGGATGAATGGATGTACTCTGTAGTTGAATATGAGATTATTCCGTTACTGAAAGAATATTGGTTTGATGAACCAACAAAAGTTCAAACATGGTCAGATATGTTAAGAGGATCAATCAGTGATTAGAATTCAAAATATCTACTATATGTTAGCATATGCTTTTTCCGTATTAAAAGAACAAGGTTATAGCGATTGTGCTATTGAAGAGTTTGATAACACTGCTGATTTAATGAGTGAAATATTGATTAAAGGTATATCCATTCAACTTAAAAGAGGTTTAAATCATGAATATATCCATATCCAGGAATCAGTATTATCCCCAAGAGGGAAAATAGATATCACACAATCTGTTAAAAATCAAACAATGATGAATCATCAATTAATATGTGATTACGATGAGTATTCCACTAATTCTTATATGAATCAGATACTTAAGACAACCATGCTATTACTATTAAAATGTGATATTAATTATATACGCAAAAAGAAATTAAGACAGTTACTCATGTATTTTAATGATGTTAGTAAGCTGGATTATCATAGAATCAACTGGAATATATCTTATAATCAAAATAATCAAAGCTATCACATGCTTATTAATATTTGTTATATGATTATCAAAGGATTGCTACAAGTTGATGATAAAGGTTATATTAAAATGCAAAAGTTTTTAGATGAACAAAGAATGTGCCGTTTATATGAAAAGTTTTTGCTGGAATATTATCGTCAGGAATTTCCTGATATAAAAGTTCATCCATCACAAATCAAATGGCAATTAGATGATGATATGTCAAATATGTTACCAATTATGCAAAGTGATATCATGTTAAGCAAAGAAGAAAAAATACTCATTATTGATGCAAAATATTACCAACATGTCATGCAATCACAATATAATGTCCAAACATTACATTCTAATAATTTATATCAAATATTCACTTATGTGAAAAACAAAGAAGCTGAATTAGCACATCAGCCTCATATTGTATCAGCTATGTTATTATATGCCAAAACGGATGAAGATATATCTCCCAATAATACATATCTTATGAGTGGTAACAAGATAAGTGTTCGTACATTAGATTTGAATCTCCCTTTTCATTATATCACTCAACAACTTAATGATATTGTAGATGAGTATTTAAAAAGCTAGCGAATTGCTAGCTTATGCTAATTTATAATATTCTTCATCATTGACTGGCTCTAGCCATTCGGTTGAACCATTATTACCAGGCACTTCTACGGCTAAATGAGAGAACCAGCTATCTTTTGCAGCGCCGTGCCAATGTTTGACGCCAGTTGCGATATTAATACAATCTCCAGGATTCATTTCAATAGCCTCTTTACCCCATTCTTGATAATAACCTCTACCTGCTACAAATAAGAATTTGTCCTCCACCACTTGTTGCATGATGAATATGCCAGTTATTTCTACACCCTGGTTCAAAAGTCACATTAAAAATAGTCACTTGATCATTTGAAATAGGAGTTAAATAGCTATTGCCAATAAAATATTCACCCACAGGATTAGGGTCTCCGATTGGGAACACCATAGAAGCTTCATGCTGAGACTTGGCATCATTTCCAACTTCTTCATCATTCCATACTTCCTTAGCCATATAGAACACAGCCCATCCTTTAGGCCAACCTACATAAAATGCAACATGGGTGATAATAGCAGCAATTTTTTTTTTAGTAACACCATTTTTTTTGGCATTTTCAAGATGATATTTTAAAGATGAATCGGTGATACCTGATGACATCAAAGCTACAACAGTAAGAATACAACGTGTTTTAACATCAATATCCTGATTATTCCAGTTTTCTCCAAAAAGCACATCATCATTATAATGTGCGAATTCGGGTGCGAATTCACCTAAAGTATTTCTACCAGCAGTTTGTACAATCTTTTTCATATATTTCTATCTCCTCGTATAATAAGTATAGTAAGATATATATCAGGTATATACCTTACA
>JAJQDJ010000318.1 GCA_021202205.1 Erysipelotrichaceae bacterium | reverse complement strand
TAAAATAATAAATAGAGGTGATCATCATGTTAATTATTGATTCATTAAAAAATAATAACTTCTCCAATGCAGAAAAAGCAGTTGCTAATAAACTTATCGAACTTCAAGATAGTATCAAAGATATTTCTGTGAGAGAACTTGCGAAAATGTCTTATACATCAACATCAGCTGTTACAAGATTATGCAACAAATTAGGCTTTGATGGTTATAATGATTTTAAAGAAAAATACATAGAAGAAATAGCTTATGAAAATTCACATTTTGATAATATTGATGCCAATTTCCCTTTTACTAAAGATGATAATCTGGCTAGAGTCATGAATAGTATAGGTGAACTTTATCAAGAAACCACAAAAGATACTTTATCACTTGTTGATTATTATGACTATATTGAAGCAGTTAAAATTTTAAAAAATTGTCGTAATATTTATCTTTTATCCATTGGTCAAACATTTAATGCAGGTAAGGTTTTTGCAGATAGAATGTATCGTATAGGTAAAAATGTTATTGTTTCAGATAATTTTAATGAACAATTCTATTATTCTTATAATACATTAGAAAATGATTGTTTTATTATCATTACCTACTCCGGTTCTACCCCTAGAACCATCAGTTATATTGACAATGTTGCCAAATCTAAATCAAAGCTCATCTTAATTACTAGTGTTGGTGAAAATGAAATAAAGAAAAAAGCTGATGTTGTTTTACCAATGACAACGAGAGAAAAACTCTATACCAATATTGCAACCTATTCATCATTTATTTCAACAATGCTTATTTTGGATATGTTGTATAGTTGTTACTTTCAAGATAATTTTGATGAAAATCTGAAACATAAACGTGAAGTAGCAAAGCTGTATGAGCCATTAAGAAGAGCAACAAATGAAGTCATGACAGAAGATTAAAACAACGTTTTCAAAAAAAGATGTTTTAAAAAATATCTTTTGAAAGCGCTGTTTTTTTATACTCTTAAATTATTTTTTCAAAAAAATTTATTTGATACATTAATAGCAGGAGGAAGAAGTATGTAAATCATTTATCTTATTTTTATACCTGCTATTGTAGCAGGAATTGTTCAAGGTGTTACTGGTTTTGGTGCAGGTATCATTATGATGATATTTATACCCCTATTATTTAATGTGACACAAAGTGCTGCAATATCAAGTTCTATATGTCTTGTATTATCGACAGGTATGGTTATTCGTTATCATAAATACATTAATTTTAAAAGTATTATTTTACCAGCTATTTTCTATATAGCTGTTAGTAGTGTATCTATTGTCTTTTCTAAAAACGTCAATCAAGAATTAATGAAAATTATTTTAGGTCTATTTCTTATTATTTTATCTACATATTTCTTATTCTTTAATAAAAACGAATTTGAAGCTAAAGGTGTTATAGCTATTATATTTATAGCAATTTCTGGAGTATGTGATGGTTTATTTGGCATTGGTGGTCCTTTAATGGTTATTTATTTCCTCTCTCGTATAAAAGATCAAAAAGCCTATTTAGGAACTATTCAATGTTTCTTTATGATTACAACTGCTTATAATACAGTATTTAGAATTATCAATCAAATAATATTACTATCACATATTCCTTATATATTAGTAGGTATGATTGCTATTCTTATAGGTATGAAAGTAGCTAATATGATTGTTGATAAGCTTAATCCTGATCTTATTAAGAAGGTTACATATGTTGTTATAGGATTAAGTGGATTAATTAATGTAGTTACAACTATCATGTAGATGTGGATTAACCACATCTTTTTATAAATTAACAAATAATATCAAAATCAATGTATTTCAATAATAATTATGATAGAATATTATTGTCAATTTTCATCACAAATGAAAATTTCTTTATATAGAAAAAATTTAGGTAAAGGATGTGATGACTTTTGATACTTTATGTTGATGAAACTGAAAGTAGTAATTATTTTATTGTAGCTGCATTATTATCGGAATCTAAAAATAATACTGATTTAATTTATAAAAAATTCTTATGTTAAATTTCATTAATACTATGGATTATTCTATCTTTTATTTTGTTTATGATAAAAAGAATCATAAAATGAAGCAAAATCAAAAAGAAAAGATATATGTACTTGCACTTAGTAAAATTGTTTCTTACATTGATTATGATATTAATATTATGTTTGATACTTTTAATAAATCTAATTTTGAAGAGAATATTATAAGCATTATTAGTGATTTTGAAAATGTAATTTCTATATCAAAACAAGATTCCCGATTAGAATATGGTTTACAATTTATTGATAACATTTGTAGTGCAATACGATTAAATCTAACAGAAAATGATAGTTACTATTACAATTTGCTTCACAACATCACAAAAGTGGAATGAATTTTATTGACAGATTAAGCTTTTAATGGTACATTTTAATCAATCAAAGAGTATACTCTTTTAGATGTGGTTTTCTGACGTGAGGTTGGATGTACAGATTGATGTGGAGCCACATCTTTTTATTTTTATCTTTCAAACTATTAAAAAAAATATAAACTAATACAAAGGAGAAAGACTTATGCCAATCAAATATCATGAAATATCAAAAACTTTTCATCTTTATAACAATGAAATAAGCTATATTTTTAAGATTTTAAAAAATAATCAATTAGGACATTTATATTATGCTAAAGCCATAAGAGATAAAGATAACTATGATTATTTGTTAGAAACACTATCTAGAGGAATGAGTGTATGTACCTTTGAAAATGATTCATCATTTTCATTAGATCACATAAAACAAGAATATCCAATCTATGGCAGTGGTGATATGAAACATCCTACCTTGGATATTACATTAGAAAATGGTAGTCATATTGTCAATTTTATATATAAAGAGCATGAAATCATTAAAGGCAAACCACAATTAGAAAATCTTCCTACTACTTATATAGAAGATAATAATGAAGCAACTACATTAAAAATAACACTATATGATGAAGTCATTGAAACATATCTTATATTAAGTTATACCATCTATGAAAACAGAAATGTTATCACAAGAAATACTTATATTAAAAACACAGGAAATCAAAAAATAACAATCAATAAAATCATGAGTATGTCTTTAGATTTACCTGATAAGGATTATGAGATGATTGAATTAAGAGGAGCATGGGCAAGAGAAAGACATGTTAAAAGCAGAAAATTAGAACATGGCATTCAGTCCATTTATTCTTTAAGAGGTTGTTCTAGCAATGCATTTAATCCATTCATTGCATTAAAGAGAGAACATTGTGATGAATATCAAGGTGAGGTTTTAGGTTTTAGTTTAGTTTATAGTGGGAATTTCTTAGCTCAAGTGGAAGTCGATACTTATGATGTATCTAGAGTGTCTATGGGTATTCATCCACATTGTTTTAAGTGGGAACTAGATACTAATGAATCTTTTCAAACTCCTGAAGTCATCATGGTATATAATGATAAAGGTTTAAATGCTATGTCACAAACATATCATAAGTTGTATCAGGAAAGATTATGTAAAGGAAAATATAGAGATTTAGAAAGACCAATACTTATTAATAATTGGGAAGCAACTTATTTTAATTTTGATGAAGATAAGATAGTGAATATTGGTAAAAAGGCTAAAGAATTAGGTATAGAATTATTTGTTTTAGATGATGGATGGTTTGGTCATAGAAATGATGATCATCGAGGATTGGGTGATTGGTATCCTAACTTGGATAAGATTCCTAGTGGTATTAGTGGTTTATCACAAAAGATTAATGATTTAGGCATGAAGTTTGGTATATGGGTAGAGTTAGAAATGGTGAATAAAGATTCTGATTTGTATAGAAAACATCCCGAATATACCTTAGAAACACCTAATAGACATAGTAGTAATGGTAGAAATCAATATGTATTGGATTTTTCTAATGATGAGGTTGTACAATGTATTTATAATATGATATCTAAAGTCATTAAAGAATCTCATATTGATTATATTAAATGGGATATGAATCGTTGTATGAGTGAAGTTTATTCTTCTTGTCATAGTTCACAAGGTAAAGTGATTCATGAATATATTTTAGGTGTTTACCATTTGTATGATATGCTGACTACCCAATTTCCAAATATTTTGTTTGAATCTTGTGCAAGTGGTGGTGCAAGATTTGATCCAGGCATGTTATATTATGCCCCACAATGTTGGACGAGTGATAATACTGATGCTGTTGAAAGATTAAAGATTCAGTATGGCACATCTTTCGTTTATCCTTTATTTTCAATGGGTAGCCATGTTTCTGCAAGTCCTAATCATCAAGTACGTCGAAATACACCACTTGAAACAAGAGCAAATGTGGCATATTTTGGAACCTTTGGTTATGAATTAGATGTGACAAAGTTATCAATAGAAGAACAAGATATCATAAAGCAACAAGTTGAATTTATGAAGGAATATAGACATTTGATTCAATTTGGAACATTTTATCGTTTAAAGAGTCCTTTTGAAGGTAATGAAACAATATGGATGGTAGTATCAAAAGATAAAACACAAGCATTAGTTGGTTATTATCGTACTCTACAAGAAATTAATGTTGGTTATCGCAGAGTGAATTTATTGGGTTTAAATAAAGATTATCAATATCATGTATCATTATTAAATCAAGATTTTTATGGTGATGAACTGATGAATGTTGGTTTAATTACGAGTGATAGTTCTAGTAGTGATCATAATGATGAAGGTGATTTTGTTTCACGTATATATGTTTTAAAGGCAAATTAAAACTGGAATGAAAAATTCCAGTTTTATTATCTATTAACAGAAGATGCTATTTTATGATATGTCCAACGTTTTCCTCTTATGGCAATTGATAATGTCATAATATTTTCTGGTAAGGCAACACCACACCATCCAGCATCACCAATATGTTGAATATCAATACCACAACGTTTATTTGTTAGGGCAATCATACGAATTGTATTTTCATCACTACCTTCTTGTGAAGTTCCAATAGCACTTAATGATAAAGCTCTCTTTGATTTTATCAGTTGACAAGCCTTTGTTACCTTTTCTTCACTTAAACCAGGAACTGTATAAACAGCAGGCATTAAAATAATATCAGCTCCTGCATCAATAAATCTTTCAATACTATCTAAATCAACTAATGGTTCATCAACACCAGCAGAATGCATCTTTCCTGCAATAATTAAGCCACCAAAGTATTCTTTAGCAGTCGCAATGGCTTTTTCAATAGAAACATTACTAACGCCTGTGCCTGGATTCCCTGTCAAACAAATAAAATCAAAACCTAACTCTTTAGCTTTACTAAATGTTTCCTTAGTTGCATGTCTACCATGAGATATTTCCTGTCTACTTTCCATCATCTCAATATCTTCATCTATTGGTTCTAGATTGCATCCTACTGGTCTACCTATTAAATCCTTCAATAAATGAATAGGGTCATCTGTATCAGGTAAACCATTAATATGTGGATGATCACAATCAAACACATTCAACAATACCATATTACTACCAAAAGCTACAGCTAATTCAGCATTTGTCACATCATTTAATAATGGTTGAAGTGATACAACAGTCTCTGTTATGATTGTTCTACCCTCACTTGCTAAAATAGCTTGTTTTAATTCATCTTTCGTTAAATTCTTCATTTCACTTGATGTACAATTGAGTAATCTTTTCATTATAAAACCTCCTGTTATTATTATATCATTACCATTTGTAATCTAAAAGATACTTTATAAAAATGGAAAAATTTGTTATAGTA
>JAJQDJ010000133.1 GCA_021202205.1 Erysipelotrichaceae bacterium | reverse complement strand
CCTTCTCATTTTTGAGAAGGGGAATGTCACCAAATCTTAACTTAATGACATTGATTCGATTCCTCTTTTTTATATTGTAATAGATAATATCTAAACATAACATTAAAATATTATCATAAAGTGTTAGGTATTTAATATAAGAGAAAAATGTTTTCTCATTTTTTTGTTTTAGATAATAATCTATGTTATAATATTTAAAAATTGTGAGGAGTCATTATATGTTTAGTTATATTAAAGGTATGATTGTTGATTTGGGAAAAGATTACATTGTCATTGATAATCATGGTATTGGTTTTCAATTTTATGTATCAAACCCTTATCAATTTACAAAAGGGAAAGAATTGATTGTATATATTTATACTCAAGTAAGAGAAGATGGAATGACCTTATATGGTTTTCAAACAATAGAGGAAAAGGATTTATTCTTAAAACTTATTCTTGTTAAAGGTATTGGGTGTAAAACAGCGATAGGTATTTTGGCTACAGGTGATGTCGATGCTATTATTGCAGCAATTGAATCCAAGAACATTGCTTATTTAAAACGTATTCCAGGAATTGGACCAAAAGCTGCGCAGCAGATTGTTTTGGATTTACAAGGAAAATTTAAAAATGTTACAATGAGTCAAGCAGTATTAACAACACCTGAATTTGATGAAGCTATTGAAGTATTGGTAGCTTTAGGATATAGAAAACAAGAAGTTGATCGTGTGATGAATAAGTTGTCACATGAACATTTGGATACAAATGGTTATGTAAAGAAAGCTTTAAGTTTGTTAGTAAAATTATAGGAGGAGAACATGGATAGAGATATCATGGATTTGAATCAGCATTTTGACGATGATGAAAGTCAATTACGTCCTCAGTCGTTGGATCAATATGTTGGTCAGAAAAATTTAAAAAATAATTTGCGAGTTTTTATTGGTGCTGCAAAAATGCGTGATGAAAGCTTAGATCATGTTTTGTTGTATGGTCCACCAGGATTAGGTAAAACGACAATGGCAATGATTATAGCCAATGAAATGGGTACACAACTTAAAACGACAACAGGTCCAAGCATTGAAAAAGCAGGTGATTTGGTAGCGATATTAACATCATTAAACCCTGGTGATGTATTATTTATTGATGAAATACATAGACTTAATAAAGTTGTCGAAGAAATATTATATCCTGCAATGGAAGATTATTGTGTAGATGTCGTTATTGGAAAAGATACTTCTACCCGTTCGATTCGTATTGATTTGCCACCATTTACTTTAGTTGGTGCAACGACGCGTGCAGGTGATTTATCAGCGCCATTAAGAGATCGTTTTGGTATTGTTTCTAAATTGGAATATTATACAGAAGAAGAATTAACAAGTATTATTAATCGTACAAGCCAGGTTTATCATATGTCTATGGATAATGATGCTGCTATAGAACTTGCTAAAAGATCAAGAGGAACGCCTCGTATTGCCAATAGATTATTTAGACGTGTAAGAGATTTTGCTCAGTTTAATGGTGATGATATTATTACTAAGGAACGTACCAAAGAAGCTTTAAATCGTTTACAAGTTGATGAACTTGGATTGGATGAAGTTGATCATAAATATTTATTAGGTATTATCCATCGTTTTCAAGGAGGTCCTGTAGGAGTAGAATCTTTAGCAGCTAGTATTGGTGAGGAATCTACAACATTAGAAGATGTCTATGAACCTTATCTATTACAAATTGGTCTTATTAAGCGTACACCTAGAGGGCGTATTGCTACTGATTTAGCTTATCAGCATTTGAAAATACCTAGACAACAGAGTTTTAATTTTTAAGTGATAGTGATATCACTTTTTTTAATGGAGGCTATTATGAAAAAAAGATATCAAGTATTAGGTATGATACTATTAATAATATGTTCTGTTATTTATGATTATCAAAAACCTGAAGAAATTGAAGAAGAAACGGTCGAATTATCATATGTGACATTAGAAGGTGAATTTAATACAACTGGAAATTATGAATTCGAAGGACAATTGACTATCAGTGAATTAATTGATGAGGTTGGAGTAAGTGATGAGGCGAATTTAGAAGTACTTGATTTAGATAAAGTGGTAGAAGATGAATCAAGAATTTATTTACCTCCAAAAAATGATAATGCCATATCACTCAATAGTGCTACATTAGAAGAATTAATGACATTAAGTGGTGTTGGAGAGAAAACAGCTCAGAAAATTATTGATTATCGTGAGACAACACCTTTTGAATGTCTTGAAGATATTATGAATATTAGTGGTATTGGAGAAAAAACATATCTTAATTTGAGGGAATATTTATGTTTATAAGTTATCATATTTTTTATTATGCTTTAGGTTGTTTGTTATATGTGATGGGTATGTATTTGCATCCCATCTTTTTTATTGGGTTGTTTATCTATTGTATTTGGATGATGTATCGTCTGAATTTGACACATGTATTGATTGTATTTGTTTTGTGTATTGGGCTCTATTTTATGACTCCTAAAGTATCTGATTTTCCAACAACGATTGAAGGTAAAGTTATGAAAATTAGTGAAAAGTATTGTTATGTTCAATGCGATTTTGGTACTGTTAAGCTCTATCATGATGAAGATTTCAATTATGGTGATACAATTAAAGCAGAAGTAGAAACTTATGATATGTATGAAGCTACTAATGACAATGCTTTTAATGAAAAAATATATCTTTATTCCTTGAAAATATTCTATAAAGCTAAACTGACATGTCTTCTTTCAAAAACATCTCATACATCTTTATATACAATCATAGAATCACGTTTTTCTTCTAATCAGGATGTCAATGATTATCAAAGATTATTTCTTTTAGGACAGCGTTCTTCAACTATTGATGAAGATTATACATCTTTATCACAATTATCCTTGGTTCATTTATTTGCTTTATCTGGGATGCATGTCCATATATTGTTTGCTTTACTTATGCAACTATTTGGTTTTATCTTACAAAAGCATATATCAAAAATATGTTCATATATTTTATTAGCATTCTATATATTTTCTATTCCTATGAATATATCTTTATATCGTGCTTTCTTTGTCATGTTTCTCTATGATTTATTGAAAGAATGGTTTAATCAATTGGATGTATTATCTTTATTAGTTATTCTTTCTTTATATTATAATCCTTATATCATTTTTAATATTACTTTTATTTTTTCATATTTTATTTATTTTATTGTTTTATTAACTCAAAATAAAAAAATTCATCATTATTGATTTATTTGTCAAGTATTCCAATTGTTTTATATATGAATTTTCAGATTCCTTTGATAACAGTATTTGTTAGTTATTTTTTAACACCTTTTATCGAAATATTCTATATCTTGTGTTTTACCTCACTCTTTTTATCTATTTGTGATTGGATGTTACAATATTGTGTTACTATGTTTCAATGTATTTTAAATTTTTTAGGTGATATCAATCAATTTTTAATATTAGCAAAACCTAATTTATCATTTATTGTGTTATTTTATATCATATTTTTTTATATGCTTTATTTAAGAGGTTTAAGAAAACCAATCCATCGACAAATTTGTTTATTATTATCTTTAATATTGAGTTTTAGTATTTATAGTCAATATAAAATATATGGTGAGGTGACAATGATAGATGTTGGGCAGGGAGATTGTACACTTATACGCTTGCCTATGAATCAAGGCAATATACTTATTGATACGGGAGGAGTTGACTATGATATTGCAACGCAAGTAACGATTCCTTATTTAAAGTCCATAGGTATTCATAAATTAGATTATGTTTATATATCTCATAGTGATTATGATCACAGTGGAGCATTGGAGTCTTTGCAGGAAAATTTTACAATTGATCATGTTATAGATTCTTATGAAGCTTATAGAGAAATTGGATGCATGAAAGTAACAATGATTCAATCAAATCAAGTTTATACTGATACTAATGATACGTCATTAGTTATGTATGTAGAATTGCCAGCTTTTAATATTTTGTTTACTGGAGATGCTTCTTCAACTGTAGAAGAAGATATTGCTGATCAATTATCATTATTGGATGTAGATATCTTAAAGGTATCGCATCATGGAAGTTCTACTGCTACATCTACCACTCTATTATCAGCTATTCATCCAAGTATTGCCATGATTGGTGTAGGTAAAAACAATCTCTATGGTCATCCTACTGATGAGGTAATTAATCGTTTAGAAAGAAAAGGTATGACAATCCTTAGAACGGATGAAGACGGGATGTTTCATATACGTTTTTATGGTGAAGATTACTATATTTTTAGATAAAATAATGAATTCCTAATTAGATTTTGAGTTTGATGGCACGTATTGAAATGAAGTTGTTAAAAGAACTAGAGTACAAAGAGAAAGGCTGCTTTTGATGGTAAAATGAATTTATTTGTTACTAAATTAATATCAAGATTTGCTAGAAATACATACAGTGGTTTAATTGATGACAACAAAATGTATGAAAAAAGGTATGTAGATTAGAATCTTTCATTGATAAAATTGAAAAACTTGATATACCAATTTAAGAATATGATTGCTTTTTAATGATAAGAATAGTAGAGAATATGGTAGTATCTAATGATGGTACAATAACTGTAAACTTTATAGGCAGTCAAAAAAATCACATTGAATATATAAAGAATACACAGCAAGCTTAATGGCTTGCTGTATTTTATCTTTTATGTTGTTAATGTTAACATTTATTTTTGATTACACTTTCGACATAAGCTATTAAATCAGTAATTGTGACTAAATTTACATCATCATAAAGATAATCATCTAAATCATATTCTGCTTGTATATCGTCTAATAAATCAAATATATTGTCTTCATCAAATCCAAGCTCTTCTAAGTTTGTTTCTAGTTTTATCATCTCAGGATTAATATCATAAATCTCTTTAAGAATATTTTTGATAGTTGCTAATGTATCCATATTATATTCCTCCACATTCTTGACACATATTATGATATAATTATAACTTATTATTTCCTTAAATAAAATATTTTTAATACAAAATGGTATCAAATTGACATGGTAATAAAAGTTTCCAATCATAGTAGCTCAACAGCAACTTCGACAACTTTATTGTCAGTTATACATCTTAGTATTTCCATGATTGGTGTGGGAAAAATAACTTTTATGGTCATCCCACTGATGAAATTATTAACCTTTTAGAATGAAAAGGCATGACAATCCTTAGAATGGATGAAGACGGGATGTTTCATATACGTTTATATGGTAAAAGATATTGCGTATTTAGATAAATACTATAATAGCAAGTTCTAATAGGATATTAGTGTATGTTTAAAGTACAAATAAATTATCAATTACAATATATTTAAGTAATTTATATCAAAGTAAAATTTATAAGAAAGTGTTTATTTGTTTTGTCCAACGCATTGACACATCTAATGTTACTAGTATGAGTTTGATGTTTCAATTTTGTGAATTGCTAACAAGTTTGGACCTAAGTAACTTTGACACTTCAAATGTCACTGATATGAATTGTATGTTTGCTGGATGTGTATCTTTAACAGATTTAGATGTAACCATTGATAAGTCAAGTGTTGAAGATGATGAAGATATGTTTTACAATTGTCCTGCGGGAAACAACTATTAAAATCATTTAGTATAAAAATAAATATCTTAAGAACTTCTTTCGAAGTTCTTTTTTCATTAGAATAATTTTAATACAAAATAATATTAAAACGACATCATAATAAATGTTTCATATACATTTGACTATTTGTTTCATATTCCTAGATAATTCATGTATAATAGTGT
>JAJQDJ010000163.1 GCA_021202205.1 Erysipelotrichaceae bacterium | reverse complement strand
TGCCCTCCAAATCAGCCCTCCCTTAATTCCAGTTTCATTTTACAATACGGGGAAGCTTGCTTTTTTAATTCTTTCATTTTTTTGAATTGTTTCATTATATGATTAATGTTATAATAAAAGAATCAGGGAGGTGCAGGTATGGCAAATGTTGGTAAACGCAGTTATTGTCGTTGCATTGAAGCAATGACAATGATTATAGGTAAAGAAGAAATAGTGCTTTTTGCTTGCAAAAACATATATCCCTGTATGATTCGAACGAGTGATAAAGAAGCGAATTATTATAAAATATATGGTGAAGAATATGCATTAAGTTGTAGTGAGAGTGAGTTTAAAGAATATTTTAAACTTGTAAATCATGGACAATATGAATAAAATTTGTTATGATGTCAAAGAAGAGGTGGATAGCTTGAATAAGAAGACATTTGAAGTTTCTAATATTCATTCGACTGATGAATTGAATCAATTAAGTATAGCATTGAATAAGAAGGAACAGGTATCGCATATAAAGATTGGCAAGGATAATATTTCTTTTTATTGTTTAGATATTGATGCTTTGAAGGGTGTTATTTATGGTATCAATAAGAATTTTATAGTTAAAGAAGTTGTCGATGGTGTAAGCTATCAGTATGATTTTGCCAAACCAATTGATAAAGAATATTATTTTATTATCAGAAATATTATTACTGAAGAAGACATAGATGTATTAGTTAATCGTTTAAATAAAGATAAACGTTTTCATGATGTTGAATATAATACACAAAATAGGCTATTAATATTGAGTACAATGGAAAGAAATCCATTATCTATTATTAAAAAAATCATGAAAAAAATCAATCCTTCTGTAGAAATATTAGAGCATCGTAAGCCTATACGTTCACAAGATGTATTTAATCAGAGATTTTTAAAGAACTATATTAGAATAGGTATAATCTTATTTTTTGGTGCTTTGGGTATTGTGAGTAGTCGTGATGATACTTTTTTAACTCCTCTTTCATGGTTTGCTTGTATTATGATTATTGCACTTCCTATTATAGAAAATGCCTGGAATCATATAAAACAAAAAAATATTTTAAATGAGCAGTTGCTTGTTTTATGTGGAATGATATTAGGTATAATTAGTGGTGCTTATGTAGAGACGGGATTGGCTGTTATATTGTATGAACTTTCAGAACGTGTTTTAATTAAGGTTATGCAAAAATCTTTAAATCATGTTACTAATGCTATTCAGCGCCCTGAAACAGTGGTAAGAGTTGATAAAAATAATGTTAAGAAAGTTTCATTGTATGATATTGAAATTGGTGATGTTATTAAGGTTTTACCTAATGATGTTATTCCAATTCCTGGTGTTGTTGAAAAAGGATTATCTATTATTAGTACCTATTCTAATACAAGTTCTTATGATCATGAAGTCGTTAAAAAAGGTAGTGAGGTGAATAGTGGTGATATTAATGTAGGGGAAGATCCAATCTATATTAAAGTCACGAAAACTTATGAAAGTGCTAATTTGACACATTTAATGCAAATTGCTTCAATAGCCTCTGTTTACGAATCAAAAGTAGAAAAATATACATTATTATTCTCTCATTATTATACACCATTTGTTGCAGCTATTGGATTGGTTGTAGGGGTGATATTACCTCTCATCAATTATGAAATGTTTGCTGCATATATTCGTATTGGTGCAATCTTATTTATTATATCAAGTGGTTTAGCCACAGAATATTCATCTTCTTTAGTTATATTAGATGGTTTATCAAGAGCTTTTGTTGATGGTATTATTGTTGAATCATCAATGGGATTAGATTGTTTAAATGCAACAAGAACTATCATTTATGATCGTTTTGATGGTGAAGAGATTACTGAAGAGGAATTAACTTTATTTAAGAAATTATCACATTTAGGAAAGTCATTTATAGTTTTCAATGATGGACCAGTACCTTTGGAATATGATCAATATACCATTTATAATGATTTATCTTCTGATGAGAAGATGAAAGTTTTAGATGAAGCAAGTGATCCTGTTGTTTATATTGGTGACAGTTCTAAAGATGTTGAATTATTACAAAAAAGCTATGTAGGTATTTCTAGAGGTGGTTTAGCTGATAGTAAGGTAGTAGAAAATAGTGATATTGTTTTAATTGATGCTTCTTTAAATCGCGTGTATGAAACGTTTGTGATTGCTAGAAAGACGCGCACGCATGGCTTTATTAATAATTTTGTTTCTATTTTAATGAAACTTGTTATCTTTATATTAGCTTTATCGTTTATTCCTATACCATTATGGTTAGTTATATTGATTGAAGTGGCTATAGATGTTATTGAACTTTATTTTGCAACTTATCAATCTCAAAGGAAACAAAAGGAGGTAGCACAATGAGAGTGGTGATTGCTCCTGATTCTTTTAAAGAGAGTATGAGTGCTACTCAAGCTGCTTTAGCGATTGAAAAAGGGATTGCTCAATATGATAGTTCAATTGAAACAATCATTAAACCTTTGGCAGATGGTGGTGAAGGAACACTTGAAACGCTAGTTGATGCTATGCAAGGCAGAATAGAGTACTATGATGTTCATGGACCATTGTTAAAAAATATACACGCACCAATAGGCTATGTCAATGATATTGCTATTATTGAATGTGCAAAAGTATGTGGATTAGAATTATTAAGCGAAGATCAAAAAGATCCCTATTTGACATCTACATATGGATTGGGTGAACTTATTCAATTAGCAGTAAAAAACAAAGCACGTAAGCTTATGATATGTTTGGGTGGTAGTGCAACCAATGATGGTGGTATTGGTATGCTTCAGGCATTAGGTGTACAAATACTTAATAAAGATCACCAACAAGTTACACCAACAATGAAAGGTTTATTAGAACTTCAATCAATAAAAAATATTCATATTTCATTATTGGATAATATTGAAATTATTGGGGTTTGTGATGTTACAAATCAATTATGTGGAAATCAAGGTGCAAGTGCTATTTATGGACCTCAAAAAGGGCTAAAACAAGCTGATTTGCCAATGATTGATAAGGCCATGAATCATTATAGCTCTTTAGCAGATACATTATTAGGTGAGGATTATCGCTATGTGCCAGGAAGTGGTGCAGCTGGTGGCTTAGGTTATGCAATAGTCGCATTTATGCATGGTGCATTAAGAGGTGGCTTTGATGTAGTGAGTGAAGTTTCTCGTTTGCAAAGTGCTATTATGCAAGCTGATATGGTGATTGTTGGTGAGGGGAAGATTGATAAACAGACTCAATATGGTAAAACACCATATGGGGTTTTGAAGATTGCTCAAAAATATCATAAACCTGTTTTTGCTTATGCAGGAAAGGTAGAAGATCAAGATATCTTAGAATCTTTAGGTTTTAAAAATGTTTATGCTATTTCTCCAAGCGATATGGAACTATCTTTGGCTTTGAAATTAGGAGAGGAAAATATGCAAGCATGTGTTTTGCAGCATATGCAGGAAATGATAGATGCATTATAATGTTGATAAAGAGATGCCTTTAATGGCATTTTTAATTGAAAAGACACATAAAAAGAAAAATGATATAAAGAATCTTCTAAAATATAAAAAAATAAAAGTTGATGGTATAATTGTCACACATGTAGCATATCCTTTAAAGATAGGACAAATTGTAGAAATTAATACTGATAAAAATACTTTACCTTTTGATATTCTTTATGAAGATAAATATATTATTGTTATTGATAAACCATGTGGGTTATTAAGTGAAGAAACAAATAAGGAAAAAAACAAAACTGCTTATACAATTGTTAAAAACTATCTTAAAACTAAACATGAAAATATATATTTGGTTCATCGTTTAGACCAATATACATCAGGAATACTTATGTTTGTCAAAAATAAAGAGCTCTATCAACTATTAACTCATAACTGGAATCAAAATGTAAAACTTAGAGGATATATAGCTATAGTAGAAGGACACTTGTCTCAAAAACAGAATACTATTATTAATAAATTAAATGAAGGAAAAAATCAAACAGTTTATATATCCAATATTGGTAAGACAGCAATAACTCATTATAAAGTTATGAAAGAAAATAAACACTATAGTTTATTAGAAATATTTTTAGAAACAGGAAGAAAAAATCAAATTAGAGTGCATATGTCATCAATCAACCATCCAATTATTGGAGATAATAAATATCATGCCAAAACAAATCCTATAAAAAGATTAGGATTACATGCTCATCAATTTGGCTTTATTAATCCGTTAACGCACAAAAATATGTATTTTGAATCTCAAATTCCTGAAAGTTTTGAAAATCTTATGAAAAAAGGTTGACACTGAGCTGAAAATTGTGTATCCTATACAAGAAAATAAAAAGTAGTGGAAAGAGGAAGTACCTGCTTCTCGCCCGAGTGTTAATAGTGCTGGGCAAATGTCACTAAGATAAAATATCTTAATGTCAATATGTGGGTGCTTATGCGCTCACTTTTTGTTTGTACTACGAATTTATATTAGGAGGTGGCTATTATTAGCAAGTATAACAACCAGTCAAGTGAAGATATGGTTAATGAAAAAATTCGTTTTAAGGAAGTTTTAGTTATTGATCAAGATGGTAATCAATTAGGAGTTATGTCACGTAATGCTGCTTTAAATGCTGCATATAACGCTGATCTCGATTTATTATGTGTGGCACCAAAAGCAAAACCACCTGTTTGTCGTATCCTTAATTACGGTAAATATCGTTTTGAACAACAAAAGAAAAAAAAAGAAATGAAGAAAAATTCTAAAGTTGTATCTTTAAAAGAAACTCAATTATCTCCCCAAATTGATGTTCATGATAAAAATGTAAAACTCAAAAGAACAATTAAATGGTTACAAGCAGGAGATAAAGTTAAAATAGCTGTACGCTTTAGAGGAAGACAGTTATCCCATATTGAGATTGGTCAAAAAATACTAGATGATTTCGTCGCCGAATGTGCAGATTATTGTGTTATTGAAAAGCCTGCAAAATTAGAAGGGCGAAGATTAACAGCTATATTAGCACCAAAGAAAAAATAAGGAGGATTAATTATGCCAAAAATGAAAACCCATAGTGGTCTTAAGAAACGTTTAAAGAAAACAGGTAGCGGAAAATATAAACGTGGACATGCGTATGTTTCACATTTATCTCACAACAAGACTCATAAACAAAAGAAACATTTAGCGAAAGCAACTTTAGTAAGCCCATCAGATATGAAGAGAATTAAGTCTCGTCTTGGGTAATTGAGTAGGAGGAAAGAAATATGGCAAGAGTTAAAGGTGGATATACAACTAGACGTAGAAGAAAGAAAGTCTTAAAGTTAGCTAAAGGATATTTTGGATCTAAACATGCTTTATATAAAACTGCTAATGAACAAGTTATGCATTCAATGAAATATGCATATCGTGATAGAAAGAATTTAAAACGTGAAATGCGTAGATTATGGATTGCACGTATTAATGCAGCAGCTAGAATGAATGACATTTCATATTCTAAATTAATGCATGGTTTAAAATTAGCTAATGTTGATATTAATAGAAAAATGTTATCAGAAATTGCTATTGCTGATCCTGAAGGATTCACAGCAATTGTTAACAAAGCAAAAGAAGCTTTAGCAGCTGAATAAAAAAGATTGCAATTTGCGATTTTTTTTATAACTCATAGTCAATAATAACTTTGATATTTTCTTTAGTATTACAGGCTGCTTCTATGGCTTGTGCGAATTCATCATGTTTAAATTTTTTAGTGATAATTGTATTAATTGGGCAATGTCATTAAGTTTATTTTTAAGAAATTATATGTTAATGCTTTACGGGTTTA
>JAJQDJ010000083.1 GCA_021202205.1 Erysipelotrichaceae bacterium | reverse complement strand
TCCCATATATTATAACAAGCTTTGACACTACCTAAATAAATTCGAGGTAAAAATTATTACAATTTCATTTTAACAAATTCATATTTTATGTCAATATCACTAAAAATCAATAAAAATAAGTAATTAAATGCAAATCGAAAAAGAACATATGTAATATTTAATATTGTACATTATGTATTATATTTATTTGTTTATAGCAATTTATAATTTATGTATTGCAAATATATATTATACATAAAATACATAATTTTATTATTATTGTATTGTTTTAATTTTTAAAAATTAATTTAATTTTTCCCAAAAGTACCTTTTGCAATTAGCACATGTATGATATAATATAAGGGCAGAATATTTGTTATTATTTATTTGAGATTGATTGTAGAGTGAGGTGTAGAGTATGAAATCAGTAAGTTTAAGTGATATTATGAAAGAGTATAAAACAAGATACGAGTATACGAATTAAGATTTATCAGATGTTTTTCAGGTTTCAACAAATACAGTGAATAGATGGTTAAGAGGAGAAGTTCAATCTGTTCAAGGTGACACTGCTGATAAAATTAGTGAGATTCTTGGTTATGATATTTTACCAGTTTTGCATGGGAATCTAGTGGATTTGAAAAAACCAGTTGTGAGTTTAAAAAGAGCTGGATATGAATTGTTTATTATGCAAGATCATTTAGGGGATGCTGTTGTATCATCTGAAGAATATAAAGCTGGTGATTACTTTATTAAAGTAGATAATGATGATATGAAAGATGTTGGCATTGTTGATGGTTCTCTTGTTTATGTCAAAAAAGTAAATCGTGTTAGTCCCGAAGAGATTGCAGTCGTTGTGGCAGATGACATTGCTTATCTAAGATATTATAAAAAAGAAAACGGTTATACTATACTTAGTGCATCCAATCATGATCTTGAAGATATGCTTTTTACAAATGCACAAGCTAGAAGAGAACATGTACGTGTTATTGGGAAAGTATTATTTTCTAAGAATGAATATTAAAACTATCCTTTGATGGATAGTTTTTCTATTTCAGCTCACTTCTTACCAACATCAAACTATAGCCTAATAAGTTTTGCCCTTCCCACTTAGTTCTATCATAACGATTAAAATCACTCATAGATAAACCAATACATTCCACTAATACAGCCTTTCCAGTATTTAACAATTCCATCTACTATAAAATCACTTAAATACCAATTACTCAAATATCCATTTTCTTCATCTGGATTATGAAAACATATAACATTCATATTATTACACCTTCTTTCTATGTTGCTCATTACAAATATAGTGTATCATAACGTTTATGTTCAAACAATACTTTAAGCAAATATTATAAAATATCTGGATTGAATCAATCCAGATATTTAACAACATTCAATTGTTATAGGAACAACAATATAATTTTCTTTCTCTAATCTTAATGAAGGGACAGGTAAATCAGGAAAGAACACACCATAACAATCCATTGATAGTTCTATTGATTATTCCCTATTTTTTAATATAGCTGTGACATCAGCTTTCCTTACGTGTAATGTCAATACTTGTCTAACTATAATATAACATAACATTATACCTACATAGATAATAACATATAAATAGAAATCAAAATAAAGATCAATGCCACAACTTATATTCGCTATCAAATATGGATAACAAGCATCCATAATAAACTTAGACAAAGGTATAAGCAACACTGCACTTATTGCTACAATGATAAACTGTCCGTCTAAATAAAGCCTCCTAATTTCTTTATCACTATAACCAAATATCTTCATTAAAGATAAGCTATTTGCTGATCTATCAATACACACTTTTAACATTTGATACATCACTATTATAAAGATAAGAACCGAACAAATCGCAAGCGCATAAATCATGCCATTCATAAGATCCAAAAAGATTTCTGAGCTCTTTTCGATATCTTCTCTAGTTGTCGTACTATATAAGATATTACTATCAATTTCTAATGCTTTATCACAGTATACAACATTATAATAATCATCATCTTGATCATATAATAAACGCATAGCATCAATATCCATAAAGCACATCATACCAACATTATATTCAACAACTTCTTTAATCGTAAACTGATATACTGTATCATTGACAGTATCGCTTAAGATGATGGTATCTCCTTCTTTCCATCCAAACTTTTGACTAACTGAACTAGAAATACTTAATTCATTCCTTCTAATACTCGTAATGCTTGGAAAGTATGGATTATCACTATCAATACCAGTTATACTTAATTCTATTTCATAGCCTAGATTTTCTGCATATAAGCTTTCTATATAAGCAATACTACCATTTTCAGGAACTGTATCAGGTTCATATTTATTAACGTACATATAATTATATGTTGTATCATTAACCGTATTAGTATTGATATTCATACAAAGTGCATAACAATTCAATGATATAAACAATACTAACAATGATATAAACATACCTGCAACTAAAGCGATAATACTACGCTTTTCTCTTAATATTTGCCTTATTTGAAATGCTGATACAAAAGATAGTTCTTTGAGTGCAAAATGACTATGTTGTATATTTTCTTCTTTTCTTAATAATGATAAAGCTGTTTGATTCAAACGTTTTCTTAATACTATCTGTGATACCATAAATGATACCAATGGTGGAACAATAACACCATAAATAATGAGCCATATATTAAGCTGCATATTACAATCAGGAACACAAAAATACGTAAAAGTTTCTTCCGCAAATATATTCATAGATAAATCTGAAAAACCTATTGCTGTACCAATTAATCCACCAATAAAACATAATAATACAGGAAGCATTGTATAAGATAATATGAGTTGTTGATGTGATAAACCTAAAGCATATAAAGCACCAATCATAGAGCTTTCCTGATCAATAGAGTGAACCAAGAATACTGATATAACATATGTTAACAATATGATAATTAAAATACCTGCTAAAATACAAATACTATAGTTTTGTTGGAGATCATCAACAGATGCATTAATTCTAGGATTAACATCTGCTTCAATATATGATGTCAGATTACTCATTTCTAATGAAAAGTATTCATCTAATAAATCATTGGATTCATCTTGTAATGTAATCATTGCATCACTTAATTCATTTGTATAAGTTGATAATTCATCACTACCTGATGATAATATATTCATACCCTCACTGATTTGATTATAGGCAGTAGATATGGTATCTAATGAAGATGTATATGTTTGTAATCCCTCATTAAAAGTACTATATTCTTGTGTTAATGTATTAAAAGCTTCTTGGAATATTGTAAGTGATGAAGTAACTGTTGATATTTGTGAAGGTATATCTTGAATAACTGTATCCATAGAGGTATATGATGATACTAGTTGAGATGTTCCATTATTAATTTGATTTGTATATTGGTTAATACTATTCAAGTAGCTTTCAAAATAAGTGAGTAATGTTTGGCTTTCATTAGATAAACTAGAAGTATCAATTGAATACGTATTAATAAATACATCATATGAGGTAGCATTAGCTAACTGTTGAGTATAAGTGTAGAGTGTTTCTAGATTTTCTAGGAATGTTGATGAATACGTAGATAATTGATTTAATGATTCATAGGATGTTTCAAACAATGATAATTGTTCATTCATGGTTGTGAGTGCTTGAGATATTGTTGTAGAAGCATTAGAAAGTGTAGCAGAATTACTAGATAATTCATTTAAAGCTTCTTGTATTGCCTCAATACCTTCATTTAAATCATCTATACCACTATTAAGCTCTTCCATAGCTTCACTCAAATCACTAGACCCATCAGCAAGTTCCTGTATACCATCTACAATTTCATCACGATTAGCCATCTTCTCTTCAATCATATCCTGAAAATAATTATCATCAATGTCATCAACATTTACTGTCAATTCGTTCAAATAATCCTTAAAATCATTACTATCATAACCATTCAACAAATAACTATAAACATATTCTTCACTATGAATAGCAATACCCTCTTCTTTAACACTTTCATAAGCCCTATCACTAATAAAAGCAATTCCAAAATACATATCACTACTCATATCACCCATATTTTCCAATACGTTATCATAATCGCTTACTGACCCAAAACCACAAATCGTATAAATTTGATCACCTATCATGATACTATCACCAATAGAATAATCATGATTTGATGCATAAACCTTATCAAGAATAATATCATTATCACCAGAAATCATACTTCCTTGAGATAATTCAATAAGATCAATATATTCTCTATTCTTCATTAAACGTAACGTTGAATCATCATTCATACTTATATCTAAATAGAAATGTTCTTCAATAGTTATTCCTTTATCATTGATTTCATCAATGACACTATCACTTAAAGGCACAAATACACTAAATTGACCATCTTCCACATGATTCTTCTCATTAACTTCATTCACTTTATGAATAACACTTGATGCCGAAGACATAATACCTACAACCATAAACATACATAAAACAATCAAAAACATTAACAAGAAATAACGCACAAAATTCTTTTTAAAATCACGTAAAGTACGTTTGAATAATAATTTTTGCATATTATAATTCTAAGTCCTTAGCATTGATTTTATCTTGTTGGAGGTTACTCACTATTTGACCATCTTTAATATTGATAATACGATTAGCCATTTTGGTTATTTCTATATTATGTGTAACCATAAGAATAGTTGTATGATATTTTTGATTAATTTGTTCTAAAAGCATAAGAATATCTTTGGCATTTTGACTATCTAATGCTCCTGTTGGTTCGTCACAAAGTAGGAGTTGGGGATTTTTAATAATAGCTCTAGCGATAGCTGTACGTTGTTGCTGGCCACCTGATAGTTGATGAGGAAATTTGTATTGGTGTTCTTTTAAACCTAAGTTATCAAATAAATCATTAATAGACAATGGTTTATTTGATAAATATTGACAAACTTCAATATTCTCTTTAACAGTCAAATTACCTATAAGATTATACATCTGAAATATAAAACCCAATTCTCTTTTACGATACTTCAATAACTCTTTTGACTTTAATTTCGTAATATCTAAATCATTGATCAAAATATGTCCACTATCTACACTATCTAACCCACCAATCATATTAAGCAATGTACTCTTTCCTGATCCTGAAGGACCAATAATACAACAGATTTCCCCTTTATTTAAAGAAAATGAAACATCTTTTAATACATGAGCATTATTAAAACTTTTATAAATATTTTGAACTTCTATATACATAGTTACTCCTTCCTAACTAAATAACAATGTTATGTAAATGTTATTTTAATAAGGACTTTAGTCCTTATTAAACCAATGATTCAAATCCAGCTCTAAGGAAATGAATCATTATATTTAATTGTTGCTTGGCTTCATCAATAGTCAAATCATGAGATATAATCTGCATGAAAGCTGCTATTTGTAGATGTGAGAGCCAATGAACTGTAAAAGAATCTAATTCTTTATAATCTTGAAAAATAAGAATCGTCTGCTTATCTAGCAAAGCTGTTAACTTATCAAAGAATTCAACGACATAAGGATAATCACGATGCTTTAATACAATCTGAAATACTTCTTGATGACTATAATAATAATCCAATAGCTGATGAACAGCCCTAATATCCTCTTCCTCTTCACCACTCATATTTTGTGATAAAACATCTAATTCTTTTTGATAATGAACCTTTAATGCCTCTAAAAAGAAATCACATGCTTCACTTATCACATGAATAAACAAATCATCTTTATTTTTAAAAAAGAAATACAAAGCCAATGTCATTAAGTTTATTTTTAAGAAATTATATGTTAATGACTTTACGGGT
>JAJQDJ010000079.1 GCA_021202205.1 Erysipelotrichaceae bacterium | reverse complement strand
TGCGCTATTTTCACTAATTAATTATTGAAATTGAAGTGCGAAACTTGAGTTATTTTTATTATAACATCTTTTAATATTTTTTCAATACTGTTATAATGCCTTCGTTAGGGAGGTTATATAATGATTAAAGGTTGTATTTTTGATTTGGATGGAATTTTAGCTAATACTTTGATAGACTTAGGAAATACAACAAATGAAGTATTGCAAAAATATCATTTACCAACTCATGATATTTCTAAATATAATTTATTTGTTGGCAATGGAGTAAGAAAATTGATGATGAGGGCTTTGGGAGAAGATCACCTTGATATATTAGAAGAATGTATGGAAGATTTTTATGTTTTGTATGATCAACATTTATTAGATAATATACAAGCATATCCAGGCGTTAATGAACTTGTTGATAAGCTTTATAATGATGGCATATTATTGTCCGTAGTGACAAATAAACCACATTATAATGCTGTAAAATTAACAGAATATTTGTTTCCTGGAAAATTTATTTCAATATATGGAAATCAAGATATATATCCAGTTAAACCTCATCTAGATTCTCTTAATTTAGCTTTAAATGATATGCATTTAAAAGCAAATGAATGTATTTTTGCTGGTGATAGTTATGTTGATGTAGAGACAGCAAAAAATGGTCATATGTCTTGTATTGGTGTTGCATGGGGATTTAGAGGAAGAAAGGAGCTAGAGGCAGCAGGAGCTGATTATGTGGTTGATTCAGCTTTAGAGATAGCTGCAATTATTGATGAATATAGGAATTAGTGCATGTTTGTTGGGTGAAAGCTGTACATATAATGCAACTCACCATTTAGTAAAAGATTTATTGTTGATGGATGATGTCCATTTTTTTAAAGTTTGTCCTGAGGTGTTGGGTGGTTTAACAACCCCTCGTGATCCTTGTGAAATTATATCTACTCATCCTATTCAGGTAATATCAATAAATGGTGAAGATAAAACAAATGCTTATATTAAAGGAGCATCAAAAGCTTTACAAATTTTTAAAAATAATGATATTAAAGTTGCACTTTTAAAATATAGAAGTCCTAGTTGTGGAAATGATGGAATTTATGATGGTACTTTTTCACATCAACTCGTGCAAGGACAAGGAGTTTTTGCATCTATGTGTCAAAAAAACAATATTAAAGTTTTTCATGAAAAACAACTTAATGAATTCTTTGATTATATTGAAAAGAATCGTTTATGACGGTTCTTTTGTTCATTTATCGTTCATATCTACTATCTATAATGGATGAGACAAAGGGATGATAATGTGTTTGGATATGTAGTAATTAATAAGCAAGAATTAAAATTTAAGGAATTTGATATTTATCAGTCATATTATTGTGGACTTTGTCAGACACTTAAAGAAAATTATGGTATAAGTGGACAAATATCACTTAATTTTGATATGACTTTCCTTGCTTTATTATTATCATCTTTATATGAGCCTGATAGTAAAGTTATTAATAATCGTTGTTTTTTACATCCCATAAGAAAACGACAAAAATGCTTTAATGAATGTATTGATTATGGAGCTATGATGACAATATTATTAAGTTACTATAAATGTGATGACGATTGGCGTGATGATAAGGCTATCAATAAATTGGCATATGCAAAATTACTAAAAAAAGGATATACAAAAATTAAAAGTCAATACCCTAAGAAAGTAGAAATTATAGAAAAAGAACTTCGACAAATACATGTTTATGAAAATAACGGATCTGTTTCTATTGATGATTTATCTGGATGTTTTGGACGTATTTTCGGAAATATATTTGTCATGAAAGAAGATGAATGGTATGATGAACTTTATGAATTCGGATTTTATTTAGGAAAATTCATTTATATTATGGATGCCTATGATGATATTGAAAGAGATATAAAAAAACATACATTTAATCCACTCATTCATAAATTTGATGATAAAGATTTTGATGAAAAATCTTATGAATTACTGGAAATGATGATATCTAAAGCGACTGCTACATTTGAAATATTACCGATTGTTGAGAATGTAGAAATATTAAGAAATATTTTATATAGTGGGGTATGGAGTCGCTATAATTTGAGGAGAGATAAAAGAATGGAGGATAAAAACTAATGGATCCTTATCAGGTTTTGGGGGTTTCACCAGATGCTACAGATGATGAAGTGAAACAGGCCTATAGAAAACTAAGTAAAAAATATCATCCTGACGCTAATATTAACAGTGTTCATCAGGAGGAATATACTGAAAAATTTAAACAAGTACAAAATGCTTATAAGACAATTATGGATAATCGAAAAAATGGTTTCAATAATCAAAATTATTCGAATCAACAATCTTATCAGCAGTCAAATTATTACTATTCTGGCAATGATCAAAGTGCATTTAATGATGCTGGAGCATATATTAATGCTAGACGTTATCAAGATGCTATGAATGTATTAAATCAAATACGAACACGCAATGGTATGTGGTTTTATTATGCTGCAATGGCACAAAATGGTATGGGTAATAATGCTACTGCTGTGGAATATGCCCAAACAGCTGTACAAATGGAGCCTAATAATTTTCAGTATATAATGTTATTACAACAATTACAGCAAGGCTCTTCACAATATCGTCAAAGACAAAGAACCTATTCATCACCATATGGTAATATGATGAATTGCTGTTATACTTATTTATTAATGCAATTACTTTGCACTTGTTGTTGTGGCGGTGGAGGCCGTTTTTGAAAGGAGATATAGTTATATATGAGTAAAATAATTGGGATTGATTTAGGAACGACAAATAGCTGTATGGCTTTTATAGAAAATGGAAAAACAAATATTATACCTAATAGTGAAGGTATGAAAACAACACCAAGTGTTGTTGCTTTTACTAAGGATGGACATAGATTAGTAGGTGAAGCGGCCAAAAGACAAGCAGTTACCAATCCTACTGGAACAATTAGTTCTATCAAACGTGAAATGGGAACAAATCATACAAAACGTATTAATAATAAAAATTATACACCACAGGAAATTTCAGCAATGATTTTACAAAAGCTAAAAATTGATGCACAAAGTTATTTAGGTGAAACTGTTAATCAAGCAGTTATTACAGTTCCAGCCTACTTTAATGATGCTCAAAGACAGGCAACCAAAGATGCAGGGAAAATTGCGGGATTAGATGTTTTACGTATTATTAATGAACCCACTGCAGCTGCTTTAGCATATGGTCTAGAAAATAGTAATGGTCAGAAAGTTATGGTTTTTGATTTAGGTGGAGGAACTTTTGATGTTTCAGTTATTGAAATTGGAAATGGTGTTATTGAAGTTCTTTCTACTTCAGGTGATAATCATCTTGGTGGTGATGATTTCAATGATATTATTGCTCATCATATTCAATCTGAATTTCAAAGAACAACTGGTATTAATTTATCAAAAGATATGATGGCTATGCAACGAATTAACGAAGCTGCTGAAAAAGCTAAAATTGAATTATCAACAATGACATCAACGATGATATCTTTACCATTTATTACAACAACATCTAAAGGTCCTCAAAATCTTGAAATGACTCTTACAAGAGATATGTTTAATCGCTTAACCAAACAGCTTGTAGAACGAACAGTCTTACCAATGCAAAATGCTTTAAATGATGCAAGATTATTACCAGCACAGCTAAATAAAATAATATTAGTTGGTGGTTCTTCACGTATTCCAGCTGTTCAAGATAAAATTAAAGAAATTACTGGTATAACACCAAGTAAATCGCTTAATCCTGATGAATGTGTAGCTATGGGAGCTGGTATTCAAGGTGGAAAATTATCTGGTGATGTTGTCGCTATGGGAAATTATGATGTCTTATTATTAGATGTTACACCTTTAACATTATCAATTGAAACTTTAGGAGGGGTTGCGACTCCATTAATTGATAGAAATACACCAATACCTACGAGTCATAGTCAAATCTTTACAACAAGTGCAAATTTCCAAACTCAGGTAGAAATTAATGTTTTACAAGGTGAAAGACCACTTGCTAAAGATAATAAAAGTTTAGGAAAATTTAAATTAAAAAAAATCAAACGTGCAATGCGAGGAGTACCTCAAATTGAAGTAACGTTTGATATAGATGTTAATGGTATAGTGAGTGTATCTGCTAAAGATTTAGCGAGTGGAAATATGCAAAGTATTACGATTGAAAATGGATCTCATATGGCTGATGCGGATATTGAAAGAGCTATTCATGAGGCTGAACAATTTGCTAGAGATGATGCTATTTTAAAAGAAAGATTAGTTGCAAAAAATGAAGTTGAAGTTCTTATCAATTCGGTTGATTATGCTTTATCTAAAAACGGGAAATTATTGGATAAAACTGTTAAATCTCAAATTAAAGATGATTTGGCTAGTCTAAAGAAAATGACCAAAAAAGTTAATTACGAAACTTGTAGTGAAGATGAATTTAATCGAATACTTGCAGCTAAACAAACATTAGAAAATTCTTCAGCTTATTTATTATCAATTACCAATGAGTAACGTTATTATTCGACAAGCTACATATGATGATAGTGAACAACCCCTCCCTGACTTTTAAAAGTGAGGAAGGGGATTTCTTACTTGTGATATTAAAATAAATTCATTGAAATATATCCATATCTATTATATAATAGGTATGCGAAAGAGAAAAAAGTAATATTACATCCTTGATTCAGATTGCCAATGGAGGAAGTAATATGAAACAAAATGAATTTATTTTAAAACAAATTTACGATTCAGATGTTATTTTACCTGATAATGAGAGTGCCTTATTGGAAATAATAAATGATAGTATTTTTGATTTGTTAGAAGATTTTTTTAATCGCATTAATCAAGGTCAATTGACTATTTCTGAAGAAGAGTTCCATGAACTAGAAAAAAGATTTAATGCATTCTACTATGAATATGCATATTATCAATTTAAAAGAGGACTTGAATTGGGATTATGCTTTCTTAGTGTACTGGAATGATCAAGAGAATGGAAACATTCTCTTTTTCTTATTAATATTTATCATAAGTGGATGAAACATATGAGAAAGGAAAGATATGTTTTATTTTATGATTATTATTATAGGAATGTGTTTGGCGAGTTTTGTGAATGTTGTTGTTTATCGTTTTCCAAAAGAAGAAGGCTTTATTTTAGGACACAGTTATTGCCCTAAATGTCACCATGAGTTAAGCTTTTTTGATATGATTCCAGTTGTGAGTTTCGTGGTTTTAAAAGGACATTGTCGTTATTGTCATGGATCTATTGGTATAAGGGACACTATTATCGAAATATTAGGAGGATTCATTGCATTTATTTGCTATAAAGTGTTTGACTTATCAATTATGTTTGTTATTGCTTATATTTTATCATTGGTATTTATAACTATTTCTTTGATAGATATTGATACAATGATTGTTGATGATAGATTTCAGCTCATTTTGGCTGTCATTGCTATTATATCTACTTTCTTTATTGACATATCATTCATAGATAGAGTAGTTGGCTGTGTGGCTTTGGTATTACCTTTTTATCTATTGAATATGTACAAAGAATGTATTGGTGGTGCCGATTTAAAACTGATGGCTATAATGGGTTGGATGTTGGGATTTTGTAATGCTTTGATTGGTTTATATATAAGTATTATCACAGCCAGTCTTTATTCTTTAGGGATGCTTTTACAACAAAAAGTTACAACAAAAAATCTTATTCCTTTTATACCATTTTTGTGTATAGGTTTTTTTGTAAGTTTGCTTTTTCATCAGGTGTTGCTCAGTATATATTTCTATTTTTTATAAAAAGGAGAGAAAGTTTTCTCTCCCAATGGCATGAACTTAAGGGATTCGTATCTCTTGGGCTCATGCCTTTTTA
>JAJQDJ010000262.1 GCA_021202205.1 Erysipelotrichaceae bacterium | reverse complement strand
TATAGCACATATTTTTAATTTTTCATAGTTTTTCATAAACTTTTGACTCTACCTTCATTATATGAATTTAATTTTTAGAAACAACAAAAATACTTATATTTGTATTTTTTTACCTAACATTATTCGTTATTCTCTAATATAGCAAATATATGTAAGATAAAATATGGTTGAAGGAAGACAAACGGAAAAGAAAATATGACACATTATCTTTATCCTCGAGAATGTGGTAATCGTACGAATGTACGATATGCTTATATTCATAATGATAAAGTGGGATTATTGATATCGTCTGATAACTTTGAATTTCCAGCTTTATCTTATACACCTTATGAAATAGAAAATGCAAGACATCAAGATGAATTCCTTTTATCAAAAGATGCAAAACATTTTGTATTTTTAATCAAAGGCATACTAAAGAATTATTGTGTTTTTTATTTTCGATATATTTAACGGTTGTATTTAACGATGTTTTTGCATATAATTAAATTAGGAGGTGAAGGTAGCATGAATGTAAATATTAAATCATTAATCTCAATATCAGAAATTAATAATAATTTTTCAAAAGCTACTTCCATTGTTGACAAGGAAGGACTTGCAGTCATTCTTAAAAACAATAAGCCAAAATTTGTTGTCTTATCTTATGAGGACTATGAATTATTGTCAACAAAATTGCAAAGAAGTCAACTAATTAATGAAAGTGCTGATAGAATTATAGATGAGAATTTAGATGCTTTTTTGGAGTTGGCTAAATGATATTATTAACAACTGATGAAATTAAAAAGTTACATTTAAAGATTATAAACAAAACGGGTGGAAGTACAGGCATAAGGGATATTGGATTATTAGAATCAGCAGTTGCTAGTGCAAATGCTGGGTTTGGTAATTTTGAAAGATATCCAACAGTAGAAGAAAAATCAGCAAGATTATGCTTTTCATTAATTTCGAATCACGCTTTTGTTGATGGAAATAAAAGAATTGGTATCTTAGTTTTACTTATGACACTAGATTTAAATAATATAAGATTAAAATATCAACAAGATGAATTAGTAGAACTAGGAATTGAAGTTGCTGCAAAAAATGTAGATTATGAGTTTATTTATAATTGGATTTGTAATCATAAGGTAAAAGAAGTCGCTGAATGACTTCTTTTTGTATATTATTTTGCTTTTTGTTTTATCAATTATAACAGATAATAGATAAAGAAGACAATCATATTGCATATAACAATACTTGCCCCCGTAGGTGTTGCATAAAGATAAGAGATTATCATACCACACCATAGACATATGACTGATATAATAGCAGAACTTATAATGACTGTTTTAAAATCTTTACACAGTTGCATGGAAGACAAAGCAGGAAATACAATCAGGCTTGTAATAAGGAGCGATCCCATCATACGCATACCTAAGACAATAATAAGTGCTGTAAGGCCAGCAATAAGGATATTATAGAGTTTTGTATTTGTACCAGTTGCTAAAGCAAAGTCTTCATCAAAAGTTATTGCAAAGATACGATTATAAAAAACAATGTATAATATCAAAACAACAATAGAAATACAAAGACTTAAATAAACATCACTTTGAGACATTGATAAAATACTACCAAATAAATAATTATAAACATCAGCATTCATACCAGACGATAAAGAAATCACCATAACACCAGTAGCCAAGGCTCCTGTAGAAAACATAGCAATGGCTGCATCGCCATGAACTTTTCCTTTGTCACTCATATATAATAGGATAATAGCTGCTACAACGACAATAGGAATAGCAACAGTTAATGGTGCTAGATTCAGTGCACTTGCTATTGCTAAAGCACCAAAACCCACATGAGATAAACCATCACCAATCATAGAATATCTTTTTAAAACCAAAGTCACACCTAATAAGGCTGAACATAAAGCCAGCATTGTACCTGCTAACAAAGCTCTTACCATAAAAGGGTATGATAACATTTCAAATAAAACACTCATTGCTGACCTCCCAAAAATCTTTTACCAACATCACTATTGATATATTGTTCAACGCTACCAAAAAATAATTGTTTAGAATGAAGATGTAATATATGCTTTGCATACTTAAGTGATGCTTCTATATCATGAGAAACCATAATAATTGTGATATTCATTTCCTTATTGATTTTATCAATTAATTCATAGAGTTCCTGAGTGACAACAGGATCTAAACCTGCCACTGGTTCATCTAATAATAAGACTTTAGAAGTTGCGCATAACGCTCTTGCTAAAAGGACACGTTGTTTTTGGCCACCTGATAAATCTCTAAAACATTGATCTTTTAAGTGTGCAATACCAAGACGTTCCATGTTATTGCTTGCTATATCTTTTTCTTTTTTAGAATAGAAAGGTTTTGTTTTTAATTTATTTAAGCAACCAGATAAAACAACTTCAAAAACACTTGCAGGAAAGTCTTTTTGAACATCTGTTTGTTGAGGTAAATAACCAATCTCATTGGCTTTTAAACCGTCACTCATTATAATACTACCAGTACTTGGTTTTTTAAGCTTTAATATACCTTTCATTAAAGTACTTTTGCCAGCACCATTTTCGCCTACAATACATAAATAATCATTATCATCTATCTGAAAATTCACATCTTTTAAAACAGTATTACCTTCATAAGTAAAACTGACATCTTTACATGTAATTAAACTCATAAAACCTCCCTAATATAATGCTATCTTCAAACTTTCAACATTTTCCCACATCATATCCAAATAGGAAACACCATTATTAAATTGATCTTTCGTGACATTATGACAAGAATAGAATGTTAAAACTTGAGCATTGGTTGTTTCAGCTATTGCATTAGCAATATTTTGATTGGATAATTCTATCGTGAAAACAACAGGTATATTTTCATCTTTGACTTTATTGATGAGATAAGCAATAGTTGCAGCACTAGGTTCATTTTCGCTTGAACAACCTGGAAAAGCTGCATAATACTCTAAGCCATATGCATCAACAAGATAACGAAAAGGAAAACGATCACCAAATACTATTGTCTTTCTCACACCATTATCAACAACTTCTCTAAAAGCGTTATCTAATTCTTCCAATTCACTTATATAATCATCACTATTGTTTTTATAAGTATCTTCATTGATACTATCTTTATTCACTAATAATTCTGTAATTTTTTCAACAATCATCATTGCATTGGTAGGACTTGTCCACACATGCTCATCAATTTCTTCTTCCTCTTCTTCATTTCTTTCAAACATACCTTCAACACTTTCTTCATTCACTGTCTCAACACAGTCAATAAGCTTTAAAGTATCTGGAATGGAATCTAAAGAATCTAGGATGTTTTCTACCCACACATCATTTTCTCCACCAACATAAATAAACAAATCACAATTTTGAATAGCTTTGATATCTTGAGGTGTTGGTTCATAAGAATGACTTTCTTCTCCAGGAGACAATAACATCGTTATTTCAACATTATCTCCTGCAATTTCTCTAACAAAGTCATATTGGGGAAAAATGGTTGTGACGATTGAAAGTTTATCACTTTCTGTTACAGTTGTTGTACTACAACCAGTTAATAGAAATAGTGATAATAAACATATCATCATTTTTTTCATTTAGTGGCTCCTTTATCTGAACAATTTTTACATATGCCATAAAAAATTGTTTTTGGTGAATTAATTTGAAAACCATGAGCTTTATAAAGATGATCTTGAACATGTTGTAATTCACGACATTGAAAGGGAATCAATTGTGAACAAACTTCACATTTTAAATAAAAACGATGCTCATTTATAGGATCATCACCAACATATTCAAAGTATGCCCCAGAAACATGATCCACAACATATTTCTTGACTATGCCAACATCTATTAATTTTTCTAAATGTCGATATATTGTTGTCGTACCAATATGTTTATTATTACTATCAAAATAGTTAATAATATCCTGGACAGTTACATGTTCACCTTGCATTAGTTTTAAATATGTCAATATTTCTTCTCTTTGTTTAGTTTTATATTGAATGGTTCTGGTCATTATTATCACTCCAATTTGAAAATCATTTTCATTTTAACGATTTAACTATAGTTTGTCAAGGAATTTGAAAATCATTTTCATATTTAAAAAGAACTCATTGAGTTCTAAAGTGGAAATATATAAAATATAACAGCAATTATAAATGCAACAACGACATCACTAATGTAATGTATACCTGCTAAAATACGTGTTAATGCTATATTACATGCGATTATTAAAGTCAATATTCCTAAATAAATATTAACATGTAAACAAGTTAAGGCTATGACAAATGCACTTAAAGTATGACGACTTGGAAATGATTGTCCATGTTTGTGACCTTTAAGAGGTTGTATATCCATCGTATCATAAGGTCTTGGGCGATTAATAATATGGCGAAATATGGTTACAAATAAAAAGGCAAGTAATGGTCTTAGCAAAGCTTCGATAAAATAAGTGTCATGAGTGATATATAAATATAATAATAAACAAGGATATATACCAAAGGTTATAAAAGGACAATAAGTTATAAGTAATAATATCGTTTTTTCTAATGTGGGATATTTTCTTATAAACTTTAAATTATTTTGATAAAGTTGTTCCATATGCATCACCTAGAAGTCATTATATCTAAATTCATAGGGGAAAACAAATAATATCTTGTATTTTATGTATCTTTTCGATAAAATAGGAGGAGTTAAGAGGAGTGATTATAATATGGCATTAACTGCTGGAATTGTAGGACTTCCAAATGTTGGAAAGTCAACTTTATTTAATGCGATAACCGATGCTCAGGTTGAAGCTGCTAATTATCCATTTGCAACGATAGATCCTAATGTGGGAGTAGTAGAAGTACCTGATCAACGTTTAGATGTACTTACAAAAATGTTTCAACCAAAACGTACAATTGCGATAACTTTTGAGTTTACAGATATTGCAGGGCTTGTAAAAGGTGCAAGTAGAGGAGAAGGTTTAGGAAATAAGTTTTTAGCAAATATTAGAGAAACTGATGCAATTTGTGAGGTTGTACGTTGTTTTAGAGATAAGGATATTACGCATGTTGATGGAGATGTAGATCCTATTAGAGATATTGAAACAATTAATCTAGAACTTGTATTTGCAGATTTAGAAACAGTGGAAAGACGTATTGGTAAGATTGATAAGAAAGCAAAATCAGGTGATAAAGAAGCGAAAGTAGAAATGGCTGTTTTATTACCTATTAAAGAAGCTTTAGAAGCAGGAAAGATGGCAAGAACTGTCGATCTTACTAATGATGAATTGGATATTGTGAGACAATATACATTATTGACAATGAAGCCGTTAATTTATGTGGCCAACTTAGGTGAAGAAGATTTAGAGGATCCTACTTCTAATCCACACTATATGGCTTTAAAAGATTATGCTGATAAAGAAGATTGTGGTGCTGTTCCTATTTGTGCTAAAATTGAAAGCGAGCTTGTTGGATTGGATAGAGAAGATAAGGATTTATTTATGCAGGATTTAGGAATTGAAGAAAGTGGTTTGGATAAGTTGATTAAGGAGGCTTATGCATTATTAGGATTGAATACTTTCTTTACTGTTGGTCCTGATGAAGTGAGAGCATGGACATTTAAAAAGGGCATGTTGGCTCCTGAAATGGCAGGTATTATTCATACAGATTTCCAAAGAGGTTTTATTAAAGCAGAAACATATAGCTATGATGATTTGATAGAATATGGCAGTGAACACGCTTTGCGTGATGCTGGTAAGATTCGTCAGGAAGGCAAACAATATGTTGGTCAAGATGGCGATATTATGTTTTTTAAATTTAACGTATAAAGGTGGTCAAAAAACCCAATGTCATTAAGCTAAGATTTGGTGACATTCCCCTTCTCAAAAATGAGAAGGGGTCTTTTTTATTTA
>JAJQDJ010000219.1 GCA_021202205.1 Erysipelotrichaceae bacterium | reverse complement strand
AACCCGTAAAGTCATTAACATATAATTTCTTAAAAATAAACTTAATGACATTGTCTTATAATGTTTCTTTTTTTTGAACATTTTACTTGGATTGTCAATGTAATTTTTTTACTTATATCTATATAATTTTACGGAAAGAGGGTATGTTGATGGAAATAGTAAAAAATTACGGCAAGCTGATAGTTGATAATATTGATAAACATCCTATAGCTGCAAAAAGAATGATAGAAATAGGATTATGGGCTGAATCATTAAGATCTATGTATTTGAATGATAAGCGTATACCTAACGCATATAAGAAGTTAAGTCAATTATCATTAGATAGTGTTAGATATTGTTTAAGGCATCCTGATAAAACTGCTTTATGTAATATTTTTGCACCTGTAGAAATACTTCAATGTTTTGATTTGAATCCTTTATCTATAGAATGCTTGGCTGGTTATATGGGTGGCTTTACCATAGAAGATTTTTTTATAGATAAAGCAGAGGATGAAGGTATTGCATCAACATTATGTTCATATCACAAATGCTTTATGGGAATTATGCAATATCCTTTTTTTAAAGATTCAATAATGTCTGTAACGACCTCAATAGCTTGTGATGGCAATATCAATACTTTTCGTTATCTTTCGCAAAAACAGAATCTTGATACATTTGTTATTGATGTTCCTCATAATTATTCATTAGAAAATAAACAATATGTTGTAGAACAATTAGAAGAAATGATTCACATCCTTGAAGACAAAACACATCAATCATTTGATGAAAATAAATTAAAAGAAATTATTCATCGTGAAAATTTGTCTCATCAATATTATTTAGAATATCTTAGTGAAGAAAAGCATCGCTATTATCCAAATACCTTAACTTTAAATCTTTATCTAGCATTAACTTCTCATTTAGAAATAGGAACTTCAAAAGCCTTAGAGATATTCAAGCAATTTAGTGATGAAATTAAACAATATCCAGACTTTCATGGTCATCGTATTTTATGGGTTCATCTTGTTCCATTCTTTCAACAAAGCATTCAACAATGTTTTAACTTGAGTGATAAAAATCAGATTATTGTTTCTGACTTTACATTAGATTATATCAATCAAATGGATGAGGAAAATCCAATAGAAGCTCTTGCTGAAAAATTAATATGTAATTATTATAATGGTAATTATGAACGCAAAGCACAATATATTGGAAATCTTGTAGATGAATATCAATTTGATGGGGTCGTTCATATGTGTCATTGGGGTTGTAAGCAAAGCTCAGGAGGTGTGATGTTATTAAAGAAAGAAATGGAAAAACATCATATTCCATTTTTGATATTAGATGGTGATTGTTTGGATCGTCGTAATTGTCAGGATGGTCAAATTAAAACCAGATTAGAAGCATTTATAGAAATATTAGATCAAAGAGGTGAACAATCATGATAGGACATTTATGTAAATACGTACCTGTTGAAATATTTGCAGGCTTTCATGAAGATATTGTTCAAATTATGCCCCATGTGGATAATTATTCTCATGCTGAGGATAAGATTCATATGAATACTTGTGCCTTTATTAAAGCTATTTTGCAAGACTTTGTTGAGAATGATTATGAGGGTATCGTTTTATCTAATTGTTGTGATAGCAATAAAAGATTATATGATGTTTTAAAAGATATGTATCCAGATAAATTCATTTATTTCATTGATATTCCTAGAAAAACAAATCATTCTGCTATACATTTATATGCTTATCAGATTCACCAGATGATAGATGCTTATAGTGTTTATAGCCATAAAACATTTGATATAGAAACATTTAAAAATTATATTTTATGTCATCAATCAAATATAAAGAAACCACAAAAGAAGGATGATGATATATCTATTGGCTTGTTAGGAGCCAGATGTCACCAAGGTGTATATAATCTTCTAGAAAATTTAAATGTCCATATTACTTATGATTTAACATGTACTGATGTATCTAGAAATTATCAGTTGAAAGATTTTAGTTTTGAAAGTTATGCTGAAGCTTTGTTAAAGCAATTACCATGTATGCGTATGGTGGATAATTATCAAAGATTAAAGATTATTCAACAAAACAATAAAGTTGATGGTCTTATTTATCATACTGTTAAATTTTGTGATAATTATTCCTATGAATATGCTCTATTGCAGAATAAGATTTCTAGTCCAATATTAAAAGCAGAAACTGATTCTACTAATCAATGCGAAGGACAAATTCGAACAAGAGTGGAAGCTTTTGTTGAATCATTAAAAGCTAAACAACATATAACGAAAACTATACAAAGAAAGAGTGATGATAAAATGTATATATTAGGTATTGATAGTGGCTCGACTTCTACAAATACGGTGATAATGAATCAAAATAAAGAAATAGTTGCATTTGATATTGTGAGAACTGGTGCTAAAAGTGGTGACAGTGCTATGAAAGCTAAAGAAAATGTTTTAAATAAAGCACATTTAAAAGAAAATGATATTGATTATATTGTATCTACTGGTTATGGCAGAGTTAGCATCCCTTTTGCTGATAAGAATGTAACAGAAATCAGTTGTCATGGCAAAGGTGCTGTGTATTTTAATCCTCTTGTCAGAACAATATTGGATATAGGAGGACAGGATAGTAAAGCGATTGCTTTAAATGATAAAGGCGATGTTGAAAGTTTTGTCATGAATGATAAATGTGCAGCAGGTACTGGTCGATTTTTAGAAATGATGGCTCGTACTTTAGAAGTAGATATTAATGATATGGGACCTATGTCATTAAATTGGCATAAAGATATAAAAATAAGCAGTATGTGTTCTGTATTTGCGGAATCAGAAGTGATTTCACTGATAGCGCAAAATTATGAAAAAAGTGATATTGCTCATGGTCTCCACTATTCAATTGCTTCTAAAGCTGTTGGACTAATGAAAAGGGTGGGAATCAATGGTGTTTGCATGATGAGTGGTGGAGTAGCTCATAATATAGGTGTTGTTAAAGCTGTGGAAGATCAAATAGGTAACGAACTCTATATTTGTGATGAACCTGAAATTGTTGGTGCTGTAGGCGCGGCTTTATTCGGTTTTGAAGAATTGTTGAAGTAACAATTCTTTTATTTTTTTGATATTGCATAGCTTTATGATTTTTGTTATAATGATTGAGCACGCAGGCGTGGTGGAATGGTAGACACGCTATCTTGAGGGGGTAGTGGATGGATATCCGTGTGAGTTCAAATCTCATCGCCTGCACCATTTTTTTATATGAATTTTTATGCAGCTGTGGTGGAATTGGTAGACACGCTATCTTCAGGCGGTAGTGAATAATTATTCATGTGAGTTCGAGTCTCATCAGCTGCATCTTTGTTTCGTGTTCAATTGAACAATTTTTTATTTTTGGAGGTTATTATGAATAATGAAATCATTAAAATTATATCTGATGATTTGAATCTTAGCATTAAACAAATAGAAAGCGTTTTAACATTATTACAGGATGGGGCTACAGTTCCTTTTATAGCTCGTTATAGAAAAGAAAAAACAGGTGGTCTTAACGAGGATCAAATTAGAGAAATATCTAAGGTTTATGAATATCAACTCTCCTTAAAGCAGAGAAAAGATGATGTGATTAGACTGATTAACGAAAAGGGATTATTAAATGAAGAACTAAAAAATAATATCTTAAAAGCTTCTAAATTAAGTGAGGTAGAAGATTATTATCGTCCTTTTAAAGAAAAAAAGAAAACAAAAGCAACTATTGCTAAAGCCAAAGGCTTAGAACCTTTAGCTCTCTCTATAATGTTACTTCAAAATATTGATATCAATAAAACTGCTAAAAAATATCTTAACGATGAAGTTAAAACAGTTGAAGAAGCTTTTCAAAGTGCTAAAGATATTATTGCTGAACAAATCAGTGATAATGCAAAATATCGTCAATATACAAAAGATATGGTTGTTAATACTGGTGTTATTACAACCAAGGTTAAAAAGAAAAATCCTGATGAAAATGGAATCTATGAAATGTATTATGATTATAATGAACGTATTAAATTTATTGTCCCTCATCGAATTCTAGCAATTAATAGAGCTGAAAAAGAAAAAGTTATTACAGTATCTATTGAAATTGATGAAGAACGTTTTAAAAATTATATCTATCGCGGTATCGTTCATGGACGAAAGTCTAATATGGATGATATTATCAAAGAATGTGTTGAAGATGCCTTTAAGCGTTTTATTTTCCATTCAGTAGAAAGAGAAATACGTCATGATTTGACAGAAAAAGCCCAAGATCAGGCTTTAAATGTTTTTTCTATTAATTTAGAGAATTTATTGTTACAAGCACCAATGAAGGATCGTTATGTATTAGGAGTTGATCCCGCTTTTAGAACAGGATGCAAGCTAGCAGCTATTGATCCTACTGGTAAGGTATTAGCTATTAATAAAGTATTTATTACAATTCCTAAAAAAGATTATTCTAAAGATGAAAAAATTCTTTTAAATATGATTCAAAAATATCATATTGAGATTATTGCTATAGGTAATGGAACAGCTAGCCGTGAGACAGAAAGTTTTATTGCCAATTTGATACAAACACATCATTTGGATGTTCAATATGTCATTGTATCTGAAGCAGGTGCTTCTGTATACTCTGCAAGCCCAATTGCAAAAGAAGAATTTCCTGATTATCAAGTAGAAGAAAGATCTGCTGTCTCTATTGGTAGACGTTTACAAGATCCATTAGCAGAACTTGTCAAAATTGAACCTAAAGCTATTTCTGTTGGGCAATATCAACATGATATGAATCAAAAGAAACTAACTGAACAATTGGATTATGTTGTTGAAAAAGTCGTGAATCAAGTTGGTGTGAATATTAATACAGCTTCACCATCATTACTTCAATATGTATCAGGTTTATCAATGAGTATAGCAAAAAATATAGTAGCATACCGTGAAGAAAATGGTAAATTTACATCGCGTGAAGAAATCAAGAATGTAAAAAAATTAGGTGAAAAGACTTATGAATTGTCTGTTGGTTTTTTAAGAATCTTATCAGGTGAAGAAATGCTTGATGAGACAAGCATCCATCCAGATAATTATAGTGACGCTTCTAAGTTATTAGATATATTAGAACTCAATAAATCTGATATAGGCACCAATCATGCTAAAGAAGTCATAGAGCACATTAACAAAGAAAAAGTCAGAAATGAATGTGGAATAGATCAATATTTATTTGATGATTTATTAGATGCCTTTGTTTCTCCACATCGTTCTCCAAGAGATGAGTATAACACGCCAGTACTTAGAAAAGATGTTTTAAAAATCGAAGATTTACATAAAGGCATGAAACTTCAAGGCGTTGTAAGAAACGTCGTGGATTTTGGAGCGTTTGTAGATATAGGTTTAAAAAACGATGGATTGATTCATATTTCTAAAATGAGTCATCAAAAAGTGAAACATACTTTAGATGTGTGTCATGTAGGAGATATTTTAGATGTATATGTTTATGATGTTGATGTTAAAAAGAAACGTGTTTCTTTATCTTTAATTGAGGTTTAATATGCAATTCATATATTATCCTAAATGCAGTACTTGTCAAAAAGCATTGAAACAATTAAAAAAACAAGAACTTGATGTTGAATTAAGAGATATTGTATTAGATACGCCAACAAAGGATGAACTTATATGTTGGATGAATCAATATGGTATAAGATCATTCTTTAATACTTCAGGCAAGATTTATCGTGAAATGAAGCTTAAAGATAAAGTCAATGATTTGTCTATGAAAGAAGCGGCAGAATTATTATCTTCTAATGGTATTCTTATTAAAAGACCTTTATTAATAATGGATGATGAAGTAATTATTGAATATAAAAAAGAAGTTTATGAAAAGTAAAATGTACCCTGTAAAATGGACAGTTAAATAAAAGAGAGTCAAGGCATTAAGC
>JAJQDJ010000005.1 GCA_021202205.1 Erysipelotrichaceae bacterium | reverse complement strand
ACCCGTAAAGTCATTAACATATAATTTCTTAAAAATAAACTTAATGACATTGGGGGTAGGGAAATCTTCTTTAACATCTTTGCTGGCTGTACAAAAACAAAGAGAAGGGTATAAAGTTGGTATTTTAGATGGCGATATTACAGGTGCTTCTATTGCCACAACTTTTGGACTTGGTCATGAACAGGTTTATTCAAGTAATGAAGAAATCTTTCCACCTGAATCAGAAAATGGTATTGAAGTTATGTCTATGCATTTATTATTAGAAAACCCAGAAGATCCAGTTATTTGGAGAGGTCCTATTTTAGCCTATATTATTAAACAATTCTATCGTGATGTTCATTGGGGAGAATTGGATTATTTATTTGTAGATATGCCTCCAGGAACAGGAGATGTACCATTAACAATTTTCCAATCATTACCATTAGATGGTATTGTAATTGTCGCAAGTCCTCAGGAATTAGTTGGTTTAATTGTTTCTAAAGCTATCAATATGGCAAATCAGATGGATATTCCTATTTTAGGTTTAGTAGAAAATATGAGTTATGCTATTTGCCCTGATTGCGGTTAGAAGATCTTTGTTTTTGGTAAGAGTCACGTCGATGAGGTAGCAGAAAAGTACAATTTACCAGTACTTGCTAAGATTCCTTTTGATAGTTCTTTAGCTCAATTATCTGATCAAGGATTAATCGAAGAATACAATGCTGATTGGTTTGATGAATTTAAACTTGATATCTAAAAAATCCAGATGCGAAAAGCATCTGGATTTTTATAATAAATGATATTCATATTCCCAGGATGATTCTAAGTAAAACTTTGATGCTTGTTTAGCTTTGTTTAAATCCATATATGTATAATTACCACATTCTTCTATTTTTGCTCCAGGTATGTCATCATTCCATAGAGATATTTGTTCAAACATTTTTCTAACAATTTCTTTTACAGTATCAAAATCTAAATCACGTGTTAGTAGATAAAAACCGGTCATACATCCCATAGGACCAAAATAAATAATATGATCTTTATATTTCCCATTACGAAGCAAGGTTGTACCAATATGTTCAATGGTATGTGCTGCCTTAGGATTTAATGGTGTATCAACATTTGGTTGTGTCATTCTAATATCATATGTTGTAATATCACCATCAATTCTAGAAACATAAATACCTTTTTTAATTTTGTATGATCGACGCTAAAACTTGTTATTCTTTCCACTATCTTCACCTCAGAGTCATTATATCAGATAATTATTGTTTTGACAAAATACATCAGTTATAATAGCCTTGGTAATGTTATGAAAATCATTTTTAAAATAATCTGTGTTCCTTTTAAGGTTATAGGTTTTATATTAAAGAAATTATTTGGTTTTATATTTGGTTGGATAAGCGAATTAGATGATGGTATGAGCGGTGAGGAGTTTGAACAATATGTTGCTGAAATACTTAAATATAATGATTATACCAATGTTGAATTAACCAAACATACAGGCGATTATGGTATTGATATATTAGCTGATTATCAAGGATACAGTTATGCCATTCAATGTAAGATGTATCATAAGCCTGTTGGTATAGCAGCTATCCAACAAGCTTATGCAGGCTATATCTATTATAATTGCGACTATCCTATAGTTGTAACAAATAATCGTTTCACTCAAGCAGCTATAGAACTTGCTGATACAAATGATGTTATATTATGGGAAGGAACATATTTAGAAAAGATGCGTAAGCGTGCCAATCGTCATTGTTTATTTCACCATAATCATGATGAGGTAGAAGAGGAGATCGAGGATATTGATCCAGATATCAAGCAGCTGCTTAAAGACAATGGTTTTGCGAGTGTTGATTTGTTAATATCCTATATGCATATCAGTGAGGAAGAAGCAAAATATATTTTAGATGATCTTGAATTTAATGGCTATATTTCTTGTACAGATGAACATGGCATTAGTGAAATCACCTTTTAAAAATACCATACTTTTAAAAAATATTCCTAGTTTTTCATTTTGAAAGAGTTTTCATTTAAAAAAATCAATAAAAAATGCGAAAAAAACAAATAAAATATCAAATTTTTCTAGATTTCATGAAAAATATGAATATAATGATAATTGTCCAAAGGACAATTAAGTATATCATATAATATCTTCGATATACGTTTCAGCAAAAACTAAAAGTTCATTATTTCATGACAATTATTAAGGTCAGCAGCTTAATAAGGTATGTCAGCAGATACCAGTCATGAAAAAGCAGAAATTCAGGGGGTCGTACTTTTCTTTTTGTTTTAGGTTTATTTTTGGTGCTATTTTGGTTATAATGTCGTTTATGAGGTGATATTTTTGAAAGTCTATGATAAATTAGTGAAACCTATTAGTGAAGTGAATTATTTAGTAGCACCTAATGTGGCGAGATATCGACTGATTATTCGTTACTTTTTTAGAGAATATGAGAAAATTCATTATTGGCTTCATAGCGACGATGTTTATAGGATGATGAAAGATGTTGAAGGATATGAAGATTACACAAACGATCAATGTAAACAAGATCTTCAAAGCTTGGTAGAGTGGGGAAATCTCATTGCTGATCTGGATAGTCGTAAAGTTAAAACGATAAAAGATTTTATGAATCGCCAATATCGTTATCAACTAAGTGAATATAGCGTAGAAATTGAACGTATGACTTTGAGATTAGAAAAAATGAATGTTGAGGGTTCATCGTTAGAACCAACTTTGTTAGAAAGAATCTATGAACATTTAAAGAAGCTTCAAGATATTAAAGATAGAGATAATAACGATATTCATGATTGGTTAAACGAACTGATGAACGACTTTACAAGATTGAATCAAAACTATCAAGATTATATTAAAACACTCAATAGTGCTAAAGCGGAAGAACTGATGAAAACAGAAGCATTTCTATTATTTAAAGATAAATTAATTAATTATCTAAGAACATTTGTTATAGCGATGCAGGAAACTGGTACCAAAATATCTCTAGAATTAGAAAATATATCATTAGAAGACATGCAACCACTATTTATAGCTGCTACGGATTATGAATTATCAATTCCTAGAATTGATGTTGTACTTGATAGAGATGAAGTTCTAAATAATTATCAAGGTAAATGGCATAGCCTTTATATATGGTTTGTTGCTGAGAATGAAGAAAGTGAAATGGATCGACTCAATAATATTACCAATGAAATAATACGTAAAATAACACATTATGCTAGACAAATTGCGGAAATGAATAATCGTTCTAATAATCGTAAGGAACAATATGAACATATGGCTGACATTTTTATGAAATGTGAAGATATTAAAGAAGCACATTGTCTAAGTGCTTATGTTTTTGGTGTAGAAGATTGTTTGCATTTAAGTCAAATACAGCCACGTATGAGTGAAGATATTCAACAAGGTGTTTATCAGGATCATCCATCATCTTTGTCATTTGAACCTCATAGCCGTATTGTAAGAAAGAAATCAGTACGAAAGCCTGCTGAAGATCATAGTTTAGAAAAACAAATCCAACAGATGGAACTTCAAGAAGAAAACAGAAAAAAACAAGAAGCTTTAAAAAACTTATCGTTGATCATAAAATCATATTTGAACAACTACCAGTCATAGATGCTTTTACGAGAAAAACATTACTAAATTGGCTTTCCAAAGGCTTATCAGATCATGGTTATATAGGTAAAACCGAAGATGGAAATACTTTTTATATTGACGATAGTTATTCTAAGCAACAATGTCTCTTAAGATGCGAAGATGGAAATTTTATGATGCCTGCTTTTGAAATAGTGTTTAAGGAGGATTCCTATGAATAGTAAAGAACTGTTATTATCCAAAAGATGGATATTAAAAGATGATGATCGTGATCAATATTATCGTATTAAAGATGATGTTAAATCTTTAAAAAAACTATTTCAGGATACTCTAGGCTATTCTTTAATTACCCATTCCCAATTTATTAAATTGGATAAAGTTCCTGGTGTGGTTGAACCATGGATGGGTATTATGCAATTTAAAAATAAGCAGGAATATCAAATGCTTTGTTATATATTGGTATTTTTAGAAGACAAAGATACGGAAGAACAATTTATCTTATCTCATTTAACAGAATTTTTAGCTATGAAATTACATGTTGATGAAACTTATTGGTTAGATCGACCAAATAGAAGAATGTTTGTGAATGTTGTGGAATTCTGTAAGGAAGAACAATTAATTATTGAAGATGATGGTCATAGTGAAAACTTTATTAACGAAGAAGATACGGAAGCATTATTTGAAAATACTGGTTTATCAAGATATTTTATGCGTAGTTTTGTTTCTGATATATTTCATAAAGAATTACCAAGTGAATTTATGAGTGATGATTGGATTGGTTTGGAAAATGATCGTGGTAAAGTTAGAAGTCAAAGAGTTTATCGCCGTTTATTGTTATCACCTGGTGTATATAAAGATAAAGATGAAAATGATGATTTTACCTATATTAGACATTATCGTAAACGTATTGAAAATGAACTTAATCAAATATGTCCTTGTGATTTACAAGTTTATAAATCTAGTGCTTATTTGGTTTTAGATGAAGATAGTCATATTGGTGAATTCTTTCCTAAAAACAATACCATGGATGAATTAGTTGTTCTGATATTGAGTCAATTACGTAAACGTGTGAAAAATGGAGATCATAAACGCAATGATGATGAGATATTTTATATGCCTCAAGATCAATTAATCAACGTTATCAAAAATCTTATTAGAAAAAACAATGATTATTTGCCATCAACATATCGTAAAAGGAATATAGATATATTATCTCAGGAATTAGTAGCTTATATGTTACGTTTGGGTTTTATTGTTCAAAGTGATCAGGATATTAAAGTATATCCAATTGCTGGCAAATATATGGCAAGATATGAGGAGGAATAATATGAATATTAGTCAATGGCATATGCATAGATTGGGTTTGATTGATTTTTAGTATTATGATAATGATGAATTTTATTTTAAAGATGGTCATATGTTGCTAAGAGGATCAAATGGTAGTGGTAAATCTGTCACTATGCAAAGTATTGTTCCTTTGTTATTAGATGGTAATCGTTCACCAGAAAGAATTGATGCTTTTGGTTCTCGTTCTAGAACTTTGGATACGTATCTTATTGATGAGAATACAGATCGTGATGAACGTATTGGTTATCTTTATTTGGAGTTTAAAAGGGAAAATAGTGAATTGTATAAAACTATAGGTATGGGTATTCATGCAAAAAGGAACAGGAAACTTACCATTTGGTATTTTGTGATAGAAGATAATAAACGTATTAATATTGATTTTTCTTTAATGAATAATCATTTAACTTTAAGTCGTAAACAATTAGAAAATATCTTAGGAGATCAAGTTATCGATGGGCAAAAAGAATATATGAAACGTGTCAATGATGCTTTGTTTGGATTCCCGTCTGTTGAAGAATATAAAGATGCTATAGATTTATTGCTGCAAGTTCGTTCTCCTAAACTCTCTGATAGTCTTAAACCTTCAACGATTAGTGAAATACATGCAGACTCTTTAAAACCTTTAAGTGAAGAAGATTTACGCCCTATGAGTGAAGCTATCACTGATATGGATAATTTACAGGACGAATTAGAAAGCTTAAAAACATCTTTAGCTGCCGCTAAAAAAATAGCTACATCTTATGATAACTATAATAAAGCTATGCTGATAGACAAATATCAAAAATATCAAAAACAAAACGATATTTATAAAAACATAGAAAAAGATATCAAAGATAAACAGGAAGCCATTAATAATTTGCAAAACCAATATAAAACATTATCACAAGATCAAACACAAAAAGAAATCAGACAGGAAGTATTAAACAAAGAAAGAAGTGTTCTGATTGATCCTAACATGGAACGTTTATTTGATGATTTAACCAATTTTAATAAACAAATAGATACACAAATCAACCAACTCAATACTAAAAAATTACAATATGAACATAAATCAAATCAATCTATGGATATTCAAAAAGACCCGAATTGCAAGCAGAAAGTGGAATTAAGATGAAAAAAATTTAATTTTTATAG
>JAJQDJ010000030.1 GCA_021202205.1 Erysipelotrichaceae bacterium | reverse complement strand
TTGCGCTATTTTCACTAATTAATTATTGAAATTGAAGTGCGAAACTTGAGTAATCCTAATAAAAGTTATGGATGTAACATCTTTATATAAATACTTTCTCCATTATAGTACTTAGTTCATTAATATCACTGGTTTTATCAATAATTTGACCATTTTGAGTAATGATTAATATTGGTATTTTTGTAATATCATAATAATTTAATACATCACTATAATTATCATGATCATTAATATAATATGTATTCATCTGATATGAATAATATTCACATTGTTTAATAAGTTCTTCTTCGAATTCTTCATTGCGATTTTCTGCTCCAATATATACCAATGTTGTATCATCACTATCTACTACAATTTCATCTAATGATATTCCTTGTAACCAATTACTATCAATATAATCAATCTTTGTAATAGGGTAATCTTTAGAAAAATGATAATAGCGATACATTAAAGCAAAGCTTACTAGGCTAAATATACATAGTATAAATTTAGCTATATTTTGTTTATGGACAATGATAAAACCATATACAAACAATAATGCTAATATTGATAAGAAGAAGCCAATCCATATTATATTATCTAAATCATGGGATAAATTCATATAGTCATCTTTTATATAACCATAATGTATAAGCATAAAAGTATGAATACCTGCAAGTAATAATGGTATGATAATTAATGCCTTATCAACAATCTTATGCATAATAACCTCTTTCAAATCCTAAATACCTTATTCCTTGGAAAGTTAGATTTCCTTTATCTCCTTCTACTAACATACCATATTCTGCACCTTTAACGCAAAATTCTATCCTGTCTTCACTAGATACTTCAAAGGTAACATAATAATAAGTAGTCGAAGAAAAAGTTCCTGTATTATTCATATTTTGATGATGAAAATCGGTTTGTGTTCGTTTTGATACAACTGTAGCTTCTACTGTTAATCTTGGAGAATGGTTATTTGTATGCAAAGTATTTATACCATTAAAGATGTTATATATGAACATACTAATAACGATAAAGAATATAAGTATAAATATGATTCCGAATAATCCTGTATCAAATATCATGATTTTCCCTCCTATGTATCTTCATTATAAAAGATAGTTATGGAAAACATGTGAAAGATTATCATATGGAAAAAGAAAGATAAATAAGTTACAATATACACGAGGTGGATATGATGGAAATAAGGACATTAGAATACTTTTTAATGGTTGCAAAAGAGGAAAATATTACTCATGCTGCCAATCAATTACATATAGCTCAACCGTCTTTATCAAGAGCCCTTATGCAATTAGAAGAAGAAATGGGGCAACAATTATTCATACGTGGTAAACGTAAAGTAACATTAACACAAGCAGGTGTTTTGTTTAAAAGAAGAGCTGAAGAAATTATGAATTTGGTTGATAAGACACAACAAGAAATGTGGAATGATATGGAATTAAATGGTGAAATATATATTGGTATTGGTGAATTTTATGCTACTGATGTTTTCTTACATGAATTGATTACTTCTTTTTCCCAAAAATATCCACAAGTATCTTATCATTTTTATAGCGGTAATGCTGATTCTATTAAGGAACGTATTGATCATGGTACATTAGATATAGGCATATTATTAGAACCTGTAGAAGTTGATAAATATGATTTTATTCGTTTACCTTACAATGAAACATGGTGATTAATTACATCAAAAGATAATTCTATATCATCTAAAGAATATGTCACATCCAAAGATCTTATCAATATTCCTCTAACTTGGCCAGAACGTCTAGCCATCCAAAACGAGCTGATAAGCTGGTTTCATGATGATTATCAACATATCAACTTTATCGCTACTACAAACGCTATGACAAATATGATACCTCTTATCAAAAATAATATTTGTAGTGGCATCAATAACGAAGGCGCCTTTGTCAATCATTCGATGGAACATATTTGTTTTATATCACTATATCCAAAACTCACAACTAGTACTGTATTAGTTTGGAAAAAGAATCAAATTTTATCGCCATTATTACAACATTTCATTAATGAAGTTTATCATGTTTTAAAACTATGATTAACCATAGATAATAGATATTAGACATTATAAGTCATTCGACTTAGAATATAGACATCTATAAGATGTCTATATTTTTTTGGGAGGAAATAAGAAAAACAAAGGTATCAAATATTGGTTAGTATTATTGAGTTGTTGTGGTTTATCAGCAAGCAGTGTTGGTATTGTCATGAATACAATTGGTGTGTTTTATACTCCAGTTTCTTCATCTTTGGGTGTATCACAAGGAACATTTACATTACATGCAACATTTTGTATTTTAGCAACTGCATTGACGGTATTAATAGTGCCTCGTATCATGAAAAAGATCTCATTAAAACTGATGGTATTGATTGGTGTCAGTCTTACAAGTCTATCAACTTTTGCGATGGGTTTTTCACATCATATTGTATTGTTTTATATTTTAGGTATTGTTAGAGGAATGGGTGCAGCAATGTATGGCGTTATTCCTATAACAATTGTGATTAATAATTGGATTTATAAGCAAAATGGTTTAGCAACCTCTATCGCATTATGTTTTAGTGGTGTAGCTGGCAGTATTTTATCACCTATATTTAGTTCGTTAATAGAATCAGTGAGTTGGAAATATACATATTTTATTGTAGGTATTATTTCTTTTGTATTAGTGTTACCTTTTTTTTATTACCTTTTAAAGAAAAGCCTAAAAGGATCATGCCTATAGCTCTAATCATGCTGAAAATAAAATCAGATAGATTATTGACTACCTCTAATGGATCATCCTCTGCAAAAACTGGCATAATTCCAAAACTGTAAACCATTACTCCAAGAACAAATAACAAAAACATCAATTTTCCTTTCTTTGATAATTTCATAAGATCCTTTATCATAATTTCTCATCCTCCATTTTCTTCTTTTCTAAATTACTGAAATATTCTTCCATATCCTCATCACTATATAATTCATATTCATTATCACTGAGCATAATATTTTCCCAGTCATCAATGTTATGTCTTATCTCACCATGCTTATAAGGCTTTGCATCACCATCCCGAGTATATTTCACATTGGGATGCTTTAAGATGTTATACTTTCTATCTAGTATTGGCCTTTCACCTCTGATAAACAAGAGTGCATAATCATTATCGAGAAGTCTTACTTCATCAGGTGTCAATAATTCACGACCTGCCTGCTGATAATTGGTTGAATAATTGCCACTATGTCCTGTTGACTTTCCATAAGTATTTGTATCTACTGTTTCCTTGCCAAGATATTCACTCATAAACTTATGGGTACTTTGTTCATTGCCCCCTAGATAATAAAGACTGTCACAGTTGCCAACAATGCTTTCCCATGCATCTTTATACAGTGCCTTAATCTGTGCAAGGTTCTGGATAATGATGGATACAAATATCCGTCTTGAACGCATTGTAGATAATAGCTTATCAAATTCATCAGGAAGAGCAACATTCGCAAACTCATCCATTAGAAAATAGACTGGTACTGGGAGCTCACCATCATGAACAATATCAGCCTGATAGTAAAGCATCTGAAAAAGCTGTGTATAAAGCATACCTATTAAAAAGTTAAATGTTGAATCATTATCCGGTATGACTGCAAAAATAGCTGTCTTGCGTTCACCAACCTTATCAAGCTCCAGTTCATCAGTTGCAGTCAAAGCTACAATACTGTCAAGATTAAAAGCTGCAAGTCTAACACCAACACTTATAAGTATTGATTTTGCAGTCTTGCCAGCAGCTTGTTTATATATCTTATACTGCTTTAATGCCAGGCTATCAGGCTTAAAGTACTCAAGCTTTTCAAACAATTGATCAAGTGGACTCTGATATGATTCATCATCTTCCCGAACATCAGCAGCTGCAATCATTTCCATGACCATAGTGAAGTTCTGTTCATCCTCTGGTGCCTCATGCAATAAATACAGGCATAATGCCTCAAGAAGGGCAGTCTCTGACTTTTCCCAGAAGGGATCATTGGTCTGACTGCCTTTTGGCGTTGTATTTCTTATGAGATTTGTAATAAGCTTTAAGACATCCTTGTCATCATGTATATAGGCAAAAGGATTGTAACAGTGGCTTTTATCCATATTAATTAAATCTACCACTTTTATAACATAACCATTCTTTTCTAGAAGGTATCCAGTATCTCTTAGCAGTTCGCCTTTCGGATCCAGTATAACAAAGCTTGTATTGCACTGCATAAGATTAGGTTTTCCATAAAACCTTGTCTTTCCTGCACCACTTCCACCAATGACAATTGTATTGAGATTTCTTCTATGCTTCTTACCATCAAGACCAATACATACCTTTTGGCTAAGTATCTTATTTTGAAAGAAATCCTTATCAGCATATTTTCTATTTACAGCTGAAGGACTGGCCCATTTGGCTGAGCCATATTCCTCCTGCCGTCTGTAGTTCTTTTTACTGGAAAAGTAAATAATAATACAACAAGCATAGATAATAAGACATATAAATATTATTCTAGGTGTATCATCACATATGGTAATGGAAAAGGGATGATTCAATGCATCAGTAATATCACCTAACGCATTAAATAATCCCTTGTTGATATATGGTGCCATTATAAGTGCAAGCCATACAACTGGTATAACTAATACAATGAAGACAATAATTTCAGACTTATCATCATCGTTCCTCATATCTGTATCTTTCCTTTGAAGTTGTGGCCATAGCTGATTTGTTGATGATATCCTCAATAAAATCATAGCTTTTGTGTTTTCTAATCTGTTCATCTCTTAGATCAGTCAAGGCCTTGATAATGATTCTTCGTTCAACATCAGTGACCTTTATAGTAACAACAGGTTCCTTCATAACCTATCTGACCTCCTGATTTTTCTTTTTATCTTTTTCCTGTCTTTTATACAAGGCTCTTTCCATTTGCTTATTAACATCATCAGCAAGCGTCTTGATTTCAGTAAGGTTATGTTTCATTTCCTTGGCATCCATGCCACTAAAATAGGTTACTGATTCATTGGCAATGCTTTGACCATTATTTTCTACACCTAATTTAGAACATAGAATATATGCAGAACTTTCAACAATAAAGCCATCTCTGTTTCTATTGATTTTTCCTTATTGCTTTTCAAATTCACCATAGCATGTTTCTCTAATAAAACCATTAAGAAGCTCATCTCTAGTAAGATTCTTGCAATAGTAGATAGTCTTGTCCTCTGATGAATAATAAACTGAGTAATTGGATTTCATATCAGACTGCTTGACTGGTATACCACCATAGGTAAGAGCATGAAGGATATCACCAGTTCTCATATTTTGATGTGGTTCTACATCACCATTGACCTGCGATACATCAAATACATATTTAATAGCATAATTAACTCCAGTTGAACCATCTCTTTTAGTGTACTCACCTTTAGGCTCCATAATCTGAATGCCTTTTTCACCTTTATTGACATAGTTGCCAGTTTCTCTCCAGTGAGATGCATCCTTTAACATTGTAGCTTCTGGATTCTGTGCCATAACGAGCAAAGTATTAAATACTGTATAATCAGTATTAGCCAGCATCTCTAGATAATCAAGATACATTGAAGGATCGTTGGCGATTTTCTTTACCTGTACATCTGACATATCATAAAGTCTTTTTCTGTTTTCACTCATCATTTTAGCATACTCTTCCTTAGACATACGTTTATTAGTATCGTTAGCCTTAGGATTTTCCTTGTTTAACATTGAATAAATATCATCCATAAATAATTTCTCCTTTTCTTTATAGTTTTTATTCTTAAATCATATTCAATATCTGTTTCACTTCCTTTCATTATGAACATGCTTTAAGAATAGCTGTTGTCATTTCATGGCAACAAAAAAGCACCGTATATTCTAAATACGATGCTTTGTTCCTGCTATGAAAATTGAATAACCCTAAAAATTTTCAATATTTTTTAGGTTTTTTAATTATATTCTATGATATTTCATATTACTTATGTCAATATCTTTTATCAACATTAATTAATTCCCGTATTGTAAAATGAAACTGGAATTAAGGGAGGGCTGATTTGGAGGGCAACCTAGGCTGCCCTCCAAATTCGAAATTACCCCTTATCCC
>JAJQDJ010000284.1 GCA_021202205.1 Erysipelotrichaceae bacterium | reverse complement strand
CCCGTAAAGTCATTAACATATAATTTCTTAAAAATAAACTTAATGACATTGCTTTAGGTCACTTTTTTGTTAGAAAATCAATTGTGAAATTGATGACCTCATTAATATGATTGAGATTATCATAATTATGTGTGGCATTGATGATTGGATGAAAATCTGGTTGATAATATTCCTTTAAATATTTATTAGATATATCATAAGGAACAGTTGTATCTTTGGTACCATGAATAATCATGAGTGGATTTTTATAAGTATCAAGATCTTTATAAAAATCACGAGCAATGATGTTTTCTACAAATTCATTAGATATTTCAAAACCACCATGATCATACGTAGGAGCTTCTTCAACATGTCCTTTAAGATATTCTAAAGCTTCACTCAAATTAAGTGCTGGTGCCCATAGACACATCTTTTGAATATCATGAGGATATAGTTTAGCTAGTTCACTTGCGACTGCCCCACCCATAGAATGTCCTAATAAATAAATATCTGATACTTGAGGAAGGCTTGATACTTCTTGAAGTATCATTTCAGCTGATTCTAATTCGTCTTTAAAAGTCATGTCTTTAAATGCTAAATCAGAATCTCCTGTTCCTAAAAAATCTAATCTAACACTTCCAATACCTTTTTCTTCTAACAATCGAGATATTGTAACATAGGCAAACTTTGTTCCAGTATGAAGGCCAGTAAAACCATGAAATATGAGACATACAGGATAGCTATCTTTATCAGGTTGATGGAAATATCCTCGTAATACGCCTTTTGGTGTTTTTATTTCATAATATTTTTGCATAGAGTTCCTCCTTTATTTTATTCGCTAACTTGCTGTACCCATCATCATTAATATGTAAACCATCAACATAATAAGATGGTATAACATTTCCTTGTTTATCACATAATTCATTATAAACATTTATCATTTGTATATAATCATAAGGTATAACACGCTGATATTCTTGATATATCATTTGTAGAATATCATTGTTTCTAAGTCCTTGCTTTGTTTCATAGTATGTCTGGTTTTTAAGACATGGGATTGGGCTTAATAAGACTATTTTACAATCTGGTAAATTATAATGAATAATCTCTACCATTTCTTTAACATTCAATGCAATATCCCTAGGAGAAGCCATGACAGTATTACCCAAATCATTTGTCCCTATCATAATGATAACTTGACTAGGTTGATATTTGATTACCCCTTTATCTATAAAATGAAGTAACATTCCACTCGTCATACCTCTAATCCCCGTATTATATTTCATTTCTATTTCTTTAAAATACTTATCAATATCAAAAAACTCTGTTAAAGAATCACCAAAAAAGATTGTACCACCATATTCAATATATCTTTGATTCTTAATAATCTCCATCATACGCATAAGAACTGTTTCTCTTAGTTGATAAATATTGGTATCATATTTCATATTTTCTCGCATTTCAATCACCTTCTAATAGTAATTTTGTAAGTTCTTGTATATTTTCAACAATATAGTCACATTGATACTCTTCAAACTCTGCTTTGTTGCCATAACCATATAATACACCAATACAAGCTACATTATTTTCATGGGCCCCCTCAATATCATGAAGTCTATCACCCACCATTATACAATTTTTATAATCAAGATTTTCTTTACTTATACAATAATTGATAACATCTTTTTTATATTTTCTAGAGCCATCCATGGTCGCACCATAAATTCCTTTAAAATAATGATTTAGATGAAAGTGTTCCAATATCCTTATTGTATATTCATAAGGTTTAGAAGTACATATATATAAGTGCTTATGATGATTCTGTAATGTTTGTAACATATTTTCTACACCATCATAAACTTCATTTTCAAACAAACCTATATCACCAAAATATTGACGATACTTTTTAATTGCTATTGTTATTTCATTATCATTCATTTGATAGTATTCTCTATATGATACATCCAGAGGTGGTCCGATAAACTTTTTAAAATCTTCTAAATGTTCAGTTTCTTTATTAAAATACTTTAGACTATAATTAACAGCTCTACAAATTCCTAAAAAAGGATTGGTTAAAGTTCCATCTAAATCAAATAATATATTGTCCATCATTTAACCTCCTACCCTATTATAACATAAATGCAAAACAAAAGAACCAAGGACATTGGTTCTTTTTGAAGACATATTTTATAAGGGAGAGATACGAACTATTATTTTATGTATCCAATATAACCCAAATTTGTGAATTATTTGTGAACAAGTATTGATTATTTCATTATTTTTTTTAACTATCACGCATATGTTTAGCCACTGAATAATCACTATTTTTGCCAATAATATGCTTGGCAGCTTCTTTTGCTATATCACTGCCATCACTCGGTGCATATGAATATTCAAACAACTCTAACATTGCAACATCGTTACCACCATCGCCATAAACAGCTACCTCATCATCACTCACATCTAATTGTTTCATCAATATTTTTATAGCATTGCCTTTATTAACACTACTATCCGTTATTTCAAAGAAATGGCTAGAAAATGGGGCATTAATAATATTATCGTGAGCATCTATGTACGCCTGTAATCTTTGTGCTTTTTCTTCATCATGTACATGACAATTGATTTTTAATATATCATGTTTAAGAATATCTTCATTACTTTGATGAAATTTCCATTCAGACAAGCCTAATGCATAATATATCTTTTTAGCTATTCTTCTTAAAGGCTTAGGATCGTAGACATTTTTTAAATGTTTTATTGATGAAAACTTACAATATGTATAATCTGCGTCATTGAATTCTAAGTTAATGTCTGGAAATAATTCTAATATCTCTTTGACAGTTTCTTTATCCAAACCTTTTTCATATATCACATTACGTTCATTATCCAATATTCTAGCTCCGTTCATACAAATATTGTATATTTGACAATCTTTAAAAAAAGTTTTCTGTTGGTAAGCTCACATATGCCGACCAGTTGCAACAACAAAGTATTTATTTTGATCATTGATCATATCTATAGTATCTAATAAGTATTTATCTGTTGTATGAAATACATTTAAAAATGTTCCGTCTAAATCTGTCGCAAGTAGTTTTATCATGGTCTCACCTCGCATGTAGTATAACATCTTCTTAAAGAAAATGAAAGAGTTGCTTTGGGGGAGCAACTCTTTCTTAGGGATATATGATAGATTTGAGGGGAATCAATACTATCGTATTGTCTTTCGACATTGTTTAATATACATTTGAATTGTGTCTTCATTATGAACTTTTACAAAATTCCTAATTATGTAAGCAAAATTAAAATCTATGATATTTTTGTGGTTTATATTTTATTTCATGGCAATGTCGACATCTTGGTTCATAATGATCAACAGCACCAACTAAGACAATTTGATCATCATAAGATGCAGGCTGTCCATCTACTATTCTTTGTGTACGTGTAGCTGGAGCACCACATTTAGCGCAAACAGCAGTTAACTTAGTAACAAACTCTGCACGTGTTAAAAGTTGAGGCATAACACCAAAAGGTTCACCTCTAAAATCTTCATCTAGTCCTGCTGCCATAACACGCAAACCATTATCAGCCAAGTATTCACAAACATCAACAATTTCCTCATCAAAGAATTGTACTTCATCAATTGCTACCACTTGTGTATCATCCTTAATATGATCTAATATCTCACTTGCTTTTTCAATGACAATACAGGGTACATGCATACCTGCATGAGATACTATTTCAGTATCAGAATAACGATCATCAATTTTAGGCTTAAAGACAATAATATTCTTTTTTGCAAAAGACAACACATTAATACGACGAATCAATTCTTCAGTCTTTCCTGCAAACATGCAACCACTAATAACTTCTAACCATCCTTCTCTATATTGATTATACATACCACTACCTCCAAACAATAATTTTATTATATATGAAACTTATTCATTAATCAAAAACTTTATCAAAATTTAATCCTATTGTACATATAAGATTCATAATTCATTTTTATAATAGCTTTCAGGTGATAAAAAAATGAAAAATTGGTTAAGAAACTTTATGAGTGGTCGATATGGTATTGATAATTTGGGTAATTTCTTATTTGTAGTCTATTTGATATTAGCTGTATTATCAATATTTGTACCTTATATTTATATATTGATGTGGATAGTACTAATATATGAATTTTTCCGTGTATTTTCTAGAAACACTTATCAAAGACAATCAGAAAACAACTGGTATCTAGCAAGAACCTCTGGTATTAGAAAATGGGGCAATCGTCAAGTCAATAAATGGAAATATCGTAAGACACACAAATATCTTAAATGTCCTTATTGTCATCAATATTTAAGAGTTCCTAAAGGTAAAGGGGCTATTACAATTACATGTCCTAAATGCCACCAATCATTTGATAGACGTACGTAATATGAGAAATAATATTTCTCATATTTTATTTGTATGTAACATTATTCTTTGTTATAATGTAGGCACGCCCATGTAGTATAATGGCAATACAGCTGAATGGTAATCAGCAGCAGCAAGTCCGATTCTTGCCTTGGGCATCTAAAAAATCAATCGTCATGATTGATTTTTTTAATCATGACGATTGATTTTTTTAATATTACAGGTCTTGTTCCATCGTTGCAACAAGTAATCATGGTGTTTTCTTCTTTCATCCATCCCTTCATAATAGAACCACCTTGTAAACCTGTATAAATATAACGACTAATGGCATCCCAGGCTTCTGAACAATGAGGAATCTTTGGTCCTCCTGCTACAGTATCGGGATCAGCCTCTGTTTTAACCAAAGTATTAAGTCCCATATGCCAGAAATCATCTTTACCATCTTCTCTATAAAAAATAAACTCATCACCAACGTTATAACAAGAACATGGTCCAGCTTTAGGATCAGCACAATATTCTTATTGTAAGTCTGAATAACATTTTTTATCAATAACTGTTAGTTTCACTTTATATGACATCATTCCTCCTATCTATACACAATGTAGCATAATTGATACATTTGAACAAGATTGTTGAATGATTTAGGTCATTATATCTCATTAATATTTTATATTAAAAGAATTTTATGAGATAATATGTCTCATTTATCATTAAATTGTATCACCTCAGCAGCATGTTTGACATGTTCATCAAAATGTCTTGTAAGTAATGATGCAAATATAAGATCAAAGATATAAGTCATGGATAAATATGGTGTTGAAACTTCAAAACTTAGTACAAGATTTTCTTCATATATGTTTATATATTCATCACATAAATTTTTAATTGCTGATGATTCATCACCACCAATACCTATGATATAAATACCACATTTCGTTAAATATTGGGCAACATGAATCATATTAGGATTAGATCCCGTAAAAGATAAAATAATAGCTACAATATTCTTATCTTTAACTTCCATTAAATAATGTTCATTAATGGTATCATGGACATTGCATGGCTTATCTATTGACATCAATTTAAACATAGCAGACATTGCACAAGATGATGTGATACCTGTACTATAAATATCTACATGAAAAGCATTATTAATACGACTAACAACTCTATTGAAGACATTTTGATTCAATATAAGATTTGTTTTTTTAATGATTGTATCATAAAGTTCTGGCATAGTTTCCATAATTTCGTTTAATCTCATATTCTTTTGAAATGGTTCTTTTTCAATAAGCTCATTAATTTGTTTTCGTTGATTATATTCACTTTCAATTTGATGTATAAATTCTTTATAACTTTTATATCCTAATTTTTTACACAAGTGAAAAACCGTTGCTCTACTAGTATAAGTCACTTTTCCTAATTCATCTGCACTTAGCTTATAAATATTAGATGCATTTTGTCGGATATAATCCGAGATAATTCCTTCAGCATGAGTGAAATCTTTCTTTTCTTCTAATAATTCGATAATCATGATTTATCCTCTACTTTTAACATACGATAACCAATACCAACATGAGTTTGAATATATTTATTGTTTGAATTCTTTTCAATTTTCTTACGTAATGTTGTCATAAACACTCTTAACGTTGCAACTTCATTATCATAACCAACACCCCATATTTCATGAGGTAGTGTCAAAGCTTGTTATAATATATGGGCTTTTCACTACCTGTTCCTTT
>JAJQDJ010000199.1 GCA_021202205.1 Erysipelotrichaceae bacterium | reverse complement strand
ACTGTAAGGTATATACCTGATATATATCTTACTATACTTATTATACGAGGAGAAGTACAATGATAGATGAAATTATACAATTAGAATGGCAATTTATGCAAGCTACATTGCATATTGATGGTCGATCTAAATGCCAGGATGATTATGAAAACTTTGAAAAATATCGTCTGGCTCAATTTAGTGTTTACAATGATGAAGTACTAGAAAGCTACCTTTATGATTTAAAACAATATCAAGCTTTAGGTAGAAATCCCATTACAGAAAAATATGGTTATATGATGGCAAGCAGTGATCCTGTATATTATGAAACAATTGCTGATCAGCTACCTGTTATTCAACAAGATAAATTGGATATTATTAATGCCATATGTCAAATAGAAGTTAATATGAAAGAAGAGTTTAATCAACAATATCCTATATTAGCATCTTTATCAAGAATGACACATAGTTATGAAGATGAAAAAGAAGAAACTTCTTTTGAAACATATTTAAGAGGTGAATTATTAACTTATTCTTCTCAAAGCTTGTATTTGTATGGTAAAATGTTGGTAGAAATGATGAATCATAAGCAAAATATTGTAACTGAAATTATGAAAGAAACAGTGAAATTGTATGGTTATCATAATATTAATGAAGCCCAAGAGAAAATGAAGGAGGAAAACGTATGAAATTAGGAGCTATTGAAGCAGGTGGGACAAAATTTGTAGTGGCAGTTGGTAATGAAAATGGTGAGGTATTAGAAAGAGCATCTTTTCCTACAACAACACCAGATGAAACAATGAAGGAAACAATTGCCTTTTTTAAGGATAAGGATGTAGAAGCCATTGGGCTTGGATGTTTTGGACCTATTGATCCAGACAAGAATTCCCCTACTTATGGTTATATTACTACAACACCAAAACTAAGCTGGGCAAATTATAACATTGTAGGAGCATTGGAGGAAGCATTTCCTCATATGCCTATTGGTTTTGATACGGATGTGAATGGTGCATGCCTAGGTGAAGCTTATTTTGGAGCGGCCCAAGGTTTGGATAGTGCCTTATATTTGACTATTGGAACAGGCATTGGTGGTGGTGCTATTGTTGAAGGTAATCTTGTGCATGGTTTATTGCATCCTGAAATGGGCCATATGTTGATGAATGTTAGAGAAGATGATTCTTATAAGGGTAAATGTCCTTATCATGGAACATGTTTTGAAGGTATGGCTGCAGGTCCAGCCATTGAAGAAAGATGGGGTAAAAAAGGTAATGAATTACCTGCTGATCATCCTGCATGGGATTTAGAAGCATGGTATATTGCTCAAGCTTTAGCTATTTATGTATTAACATTATCACCAAAGAAGATTATTTTAGGTGGTGGTGTTATGCATCAAAAACAACTTTTCCCTAAGATTCATCAATATTTACAGGAAAGATTAAATGGCTATATTCAAAAAGAAGAAATCACTACTGATAAGATTAAAGATTATGTCGTTTATCCTGGACTAGGAGACAATGCTGGTATTTGTGGTGCCTTAGCTTTAGCAAAAGTTGCTAAAGAGGGATAAAAATAGGAGGGGATATCATGTCTAAAAAATTATATCGTTCCAACCGTGATTCTATGATTTGTGGAGTATGTGGTGGAATTGCTGAATATTTTGATGTTGACTCAACGATTGTTAGAATTATTGCAGTATTATTGATTTTTGGTTATAGTGCAGGTATTTGGATTTATTTGATTGCAGCATTTATTATGCCTAAGAATCCCTATGATTATTAAGAACTAGATTTTCTAGTTCTTTTAAAATAATTATTGACTTGAAGTCCACTCTAAGTTTTATAATAGAATTAGGTGATGGAAATGAGAATATCTGAAGTCAGTCAAAAATATCATCTGACAACTGATACATTAAGATATTATGAAAGAATAGGGTTATTAAAGAGTGTTCCTAGAAACAAAGGAATAAGAGATTATGATGACATAACATGTCAACGTATTGAATTTATCAAATGCATGCGAGAAGCAGGAGTAGAAATTGAATTATTAAAACAATACTTTGATTTATACGATCAGGGTCCTTCTACAGTAAGTGCACGAAAAGAATTACTGAAAGAACAACGTAAAAGATTATTAGAAAAACAAAAAAGTATCCAACAAACATTAGAGAGATTAAACTATAAGATTGAAATGTGTGAGGAGGAAGAAAATCATGGAAAAATCTAAGGTTTATTTTACAAAAGACATTACTAGTGAAAGTTTAATAAAGATTTATGAAGCAGTAGGTGTAGAATTAACGGGTAAAGTAGCAGTAAAAGTTACAACAGGAGAAGCTGGAGCTAGAGGTTATTTAAAAGCAGATTTAATTGCACCATTAGTAAAGAAATTAAACGGAACTATTGTGGAATGCAATACAGCTTATCGTGGTGAAAGAAATATTTTAAAAGCTCATATGAAAGTAGCTAAGGATCATGGTTTTACTTCATTTGCAGATGTGGATATTATGGACGCTAATGGAGAAAAGAAGATACCAGTCAATGGCGGTAAACATTTAAAATATGATATTGTTGGTGTGAATTTGGATAATTATGATTCAATGTTGAATTTGGCACATGGAAAAGGTCATGCGATGGGGGGCTTTGGAGCCAATCTAAAGAATCAATCTATTGGCATTGCTTCTAGAAACGGTAAAGCTTATATTCATACTGCGGGATATACCGATGATCCCAAGATTTTATGGAGTAATTTACCACCACAAATTGATTTTATTGAATCAATGGCTGAAGCAGCTAAGGCAGTGAGTGATTATTTTGCATCACAAAATAAGCCTATAGTTTATATTACAGTCATGAATTTCTTATCGATTGATTGTGACTGTGATTGTAATCAAAGTGATCCTGTTATGGATGATTTAGGTATAGTAGCTTCACTTGATCCAGTTGCTAATGATCAAGCCTTTGTTGATATGATTTTTTCTTGCCAAGAACCTGGTACTAAGAAGCTTCAAGAAAGAGTTGATAGTATGTTAGGAAGAGAAATCTTGCCTTATAGTGAAAAAATAGGTTTGGGAAGTACTCAATATGAATTGATTGAAATATAATATGGAGTATAAGCATATGAAAAAATTAGGATTTGGCCTAATGAGACTTCCAAAGATTGGTGAAGATATCGATATTGAACAAACCAAGATGGTTGATCATTTTATGGAAGCAGGTTTTACATATTTTGATACAGCTTGGGCTTATGCAGGTAGTGAAGATGCCATAAGACAAGCATTGGTTGAAAGATATCATGCACAAGTGTGCGAAACGCATCATAGACTGGTGCATAGATAACAGCATTGATACAATCATTGTTGGTGAAAACAAGGAATGGAAACAAAATATTGATACAGGAAAAAAGAATAATCAAACATTTGTAAGCATACCATTCAATACCTTTAAGGCTATGCTGGAATATTTATGTGAAAGAAATGGTATACGATTTATACTGCAGGAAGAAAGCTATACATCAAAGGCATCGTTTATAGACAATGATGATATGCCTGTATATAGAAAAGATGATACATCAAGATATATATTTTCAGGAAGACGAGCTCCAACCATATTCAATAATGAATTTGGCAAACATTCTAATAAAAGTGGCTATAGAGGGTTGTATCGAACCAAGAATGGTACAGTCATTAATTCCGATTTAAATGGATCAGCCAACATAGGAAGAAAGGCAATACCAGACATGTTTACAATGGAAGGTGCAGTATTACCTGATTTCAACGATGTCAAGGTATACAAGCATCCTGATGAGTATTATGAAAAGGAAAATCGAGAGAAGCAGCAAAAGATGCAAACAGGAAAGAGCATCAGCAAACGCAAACAAAAACGATTACAAAGAAAAATGAGAAAATTAGAACAACAAATAATTGTTTAAAAACGTAGTTCAGAAATAGGATAGTGCTTCGTGAATAAGCATTGAGGACGTTTCAAAGAGGAACTAGAAGCCACGCCCATGGGCGGAGCAACTAGCGACGACCTTGGACGTGGTAATTCACTAGAAATGAATTAGTGAAAGTTGCTGCAACTTTTGAATAGTTCTAACTTTCAATGCCTTTCATACAATGGTATGGGAGGTTTTTTATGAATAGAGGAGAAATATATTATGCCGATTTATCGCCAGTCATAGGAAGTGAACAAGGTGGCTATCGCCCAGTACTTATACTACAAAATAATAAAGGAAACAAATATTCTACAACAGTTATTATTGCCCCTATCTCATCACGTCTAACTAAAAATGATTTACCGACACATGTTATTATTGAAACAGATTTCCTAGAAAAGAAATCTGTTATCCTATTAGAAAAAATTCGCACAATCGATAAAAAACGTATTGATGAAAAATTAGGATGTTTATCTTACTGTTTAATGGAGAAAGTCAATAGAGCTATTAAAACAAGTTTAGACATTAAATAATAGATATGGTATAATGCGTTGAAAGGAGTTGAATACAATGAATATTCAAAGAATTAAACAAAGAGCTTCTGAAGTGCTAGTTAATTATAAAGATCAATATATACGTATCTTAATTATTGTGATGCTTATTAATTTGGTTCCAACTATTTTTAGTGGTTATAGTGGTACGCTTGCAACTATTATTTATTATATTATTAGTTTTTTATTTTTAGCAGTTAGTCATGGTTATATTGTATCATCTTTAAAAATGGTTAGAAATAATGGTATAACTTTAAGTGATGACGATGCTTTTGTAGGTTTTAGAAGAATAAAAGATTTGTTTCCTACATATTTATTGCAGGAAGTTATATCTATTGCAGTTATGTTTATATATCTTATTATTTGTGTCATTGTTTTCATGATTTTTGGATCATCTTTCATGAATATTCCATATCTCGCAAGCATTTCTTCATCTACTGAAGATGTGGCTTATTATCTTATAGATTTATTATTATCAAGTTCTACATTCTCAACACTCATTTTAGTCATGGTATTACTAGCAATAGTATTGATGCTTGTTGTATCTTTATTCCTATTTGCTGTTCCTTATTTACTAGAGGAATATCATATGGGACCAGTTGAATGTGTAAAGGAATCATTTTCTATGATGAAAGGTCATTTATGGGATTTATTAAAATTACAGATTTCTTTTTGGGGCTGGATGATTTTAATAGGTATTATAGAAATTATATTATCAAGTTTATTATCATTTATTTCTATTGGTGATATAATCGCTAGTATTATTGCAGGTTTTATCGCAATTTATACTTATATACCTAAGTATCATTTATCGATGGCAGTTTTCTTTGAAGAATTGGCTTATTATCGTTACAATAATGTATACTAAAGGAGATGTTTATGTTTCAGCAACGTTTTACGAGAAGTGTATCTTTACAAAATAAATGGTTATTTGTACTTATAGTGCTTCCTTTATATATTTATTGTTCATCGTTGATTGGTAGTGCTATTATACAATTTATGATACTTGAACTTGGTTTTTCGATGACCTATACAACTGCTAATGCTTATTTGAACTTAATGGTTGATGGAGCTATGCTTATCATTGTCTTTTTGATGCTCAAGGATAGTATGATTCAACAGATTAAAGAGTTCTTTTATCATATTGGTGATCATATATTAGAAGCATTGGTTTTAGGACCAGTACTTATCTATGGTGCTAATATTGTTGGTAGTTTGCTTGTTTTAGCATTTGGTGGTGTTTCAGATAGTGAGAATCAGGTATTGGTAGAAAGTTTACTTGATGCTTATCCTGTTATAATGAGTTTTTGCACTGTTGTTTTAGCACCAATATTAGAAGAAATGATATTTCGTGGTATTTTGTTTTCATGGTTGTATGAATATAATCCTAAGCTGGCTCATATTATTTCGGCCTTTCTCTTTGGCTTTGTGCATGTGATGTCATCTGTGTTTGCTGGTGATTTGAGTGAATTGATTCAAATATTTCCTTATATCTTTACAGGATTGGTATTAAGTTATCTTTACGAAAAACACAACAACATTTGTGTCCCAATAGGGGCCCATGCCATGAACAATTTAATTTCTATTATTTTAAACTTTTTATATTAACATGGATATCATCCATGTTTTTTATCTTTTCACTCATTGTTGAATGTGTTAAAATGTGGTAGAGTCAAAAGTTTATGAAAAACTATGAAAAATTAAAAATATGTGCTATA
>JAJQDJ010000248.1:5859-6222 GCA_021202205.1 Erysipelotrichaceae bacterium | reverse complement strand
TAATAAAGGTGTGCATTTGTACAGGTTAACAAATAAGGACAAAAATTAATTTTTGCCCTTATAGACTTCTAAATAACAAATTATCAAATGAGATTAATATAACATTAAATCTTGATCTTTTGCCCGTGAGAGAAGATTTTTATTTTATTTTTAAAGTTATTACAGATTATTTTATCATTATTTTTAAGCTATTTAAGGACATAATTTTATAAAGTGGGCCCTGTAAAATAAACAGTTAAATAAAAAAGACCCACTCACATTTATGGATGTACTAAAATAAAATAATTGTGTGATAACATAATTATTCATTAAAAGTTGCAAATCGAGTTGAATTTTCATTTATCCCTGATTTCTTTAATTCTA
>JAJQDJ010000248.1:4121-5849 GCA_021202205.1 Erysipelotrichaceae bacterium | reverse complement strand
CTCTAATAATTCTATTCAAATTTTCTTTTTCCTTATGATATCCTATTTATCAGTTAAAAAAAACATGATCACTGATCATGTTTTTCTTTTAGAAATATTTTTAAGAAAAATGCTAGAAAATATGGAAATGTATAAAACATACCATTATAACCAATATTTTTATTAGCAAATTTGATGCCATAGTGAATATCAGAATATGTATCTTTTTTAATAAGATTATAAAGTGATATGGTTGCTGAATCATTGGCTTTAACTTCAATTGGTATGAGTGAAGACGCATCTCTTACAAAAAATCTATCTCAATTGTCCCTTTTGCGTTTTTATAGAAATATAATTGATAACCTTGTTTTACTAACGTATCAGCTATGATGTTTTCATATAGTGCCCCTTTATAAGTATTGAAGTTTTTATTGTATCTTAAATCCTCTTGTACTTCTTCATCCAATGATCCAATCAATAATCCTGTATCTCTAAAATAGAGTTTGTAATTATTTGGATTATAATTGCCTCTTAGAGGTAATTCAGGTTGTGACAAACAATAACATATATTTATAATACCAGCATTATCAAGCCAATCTACAACACCAATAAAATCTCTATTTCTAGCACCTTTATGAATTTTGGATACTTGAAACTTCTTATTATCCTGTCCTAAAAGCACAGGAATTTTACGATAAATATTTAATATTTTTCCTTTATCTAAACCACCAGCATATTTGGTTATGTCTTCTTCATAATCCAACAATAATTGTTGTTGCATCTTTAAAGTACCGCTATAATTCTTTTGCTTTACAAATCTAAATACAACCGCCGGCATACCACTTAATACCATATATTCTCTAAAGCTTTCTAACATAATATTATATTCATTTTGAGTAAGTGGCGTTGTATTTATCATCTTTTGATAAAATGATTCTATTTGAATATCTTTATACCCTTTGGCCCATAAAAACTCTTCAAAATCTAAAGAATACATTTCATAATCTTCTTTATATCCAACACTATTAGACTCTATTTTACGATAATTAATTCCCATCAACGAACCAGAACAAATTACATCATAATCTACCATCTATTTTAAATGATTTAAGACTCGTTGCACAGTTTATACAGTCCTGCATTTCATCAAAGAAAATCAAAGTATCACCTTCAATGAATTCAAAATTTGGATTTATAAGTGAAATATTACGTAATATTGTATCAACTTCAAAGCCGTCATCAAATATAGTTTTAAATTGTTTTTGTAATATAAAATTTATTTCAATGAAAGAAGTATAATGATGATTTCCAAAATATTCAATAGCTTCAGTTTTACCAACTTGTCTAGCACCTTTGACGATTAATGGTAAATGATTATTCATATTTTTCCTTTTTACTATAAAACAAATAGATACTATTATTGGTATCAATATTAACAATACAGCTTCATGCATCCAAAAATTTTATTTATAACATGTTTTAGATCATTTTGTTGGCACCATTTTGTTTGAAAAAATAATTTTTAATTACAAAATTATACATTAGATAATTTAATCATGTTACAATTTTTATTAATAGTAGGTGATTAACATGGAAATTAAAATAATGAAACAAAGTGAGCAAAAGAAAAACGCTAAAGCATTCTCAAAATATTGGTCAGGCAAAGGTGATGAAAAACAACAAACTCAAAGTTTTTGGAATTCATTACTAAGAGATATATTTGGAATCACAAAACCTGAAGAATATATT
>JAJQDJ010000248.1:0-4111 GCA_021202205.1 Erysipelotrichaceae bacterium | reverse complement strand
TGAATATGAAAAAATTGTTGTGATTGATAATAAATCTTTTATTGATGGATATATTGAAGATACAAAAGTACTTATAGAACAAAAGTCATTAGGTATTGATTTACATAAAAAGGAAAAACAATCTGATGGCTCAATGCTTACACCTTACGAACAAGCAAGAAGATATGCTAATGAATTACCAAATAATAAAAAACCTGATTGGATTATTACATGTAATTTTGGTGAATTTATCATATATGATGAAAATATCAATAAATCAAAACGTGGTGATACAAGAGAGGCTAGTTCATCTAAATTATCAGAGATGGAAGAGTATTATTATCTTTTGGATTTTCTCGTTGATAAACATCAACGAGACATACAAAAAGAAACACAAGTATCATTTGAAGCAGGTCAAATTGTTGGGAGGTTATATGATGCTTTAGTTAAGCAATATTTGTTTATCAATGAAAAAGATAATGATGGAAATACGACTGATAGAGCATTAAAAGAACAGCAAAGTCTTAATCGTTTGTGTGTTAGACTTGTATTTTGTTTATATGCTGAAGATTCAGGATTATTTGAACAAAAGAATCAATTCTATAATTATTTATCAAGTTTTGATACGAATACTTTAAGAAAAGGTATTATTGATTTATTTAAAATGCTTGATACACCTATTGAAAAACGTGATCCATATGCAGATGATGTCTTGCTTGCTTTTCCATATGTTAATGGTTCATTGTTTTCTGATGATAACTTAACAATTCCTAAAATGACTGATGAAATTAGAGACGTATTAGTTAATCATGCAAGTAGAGATTTTGACTGGAGTACTATTTCACCTACAATTTTTGGTGCTGTATTTGAAAGTACTTTAAACCCTGAAACGAGAAGATCTGGAGGTATGCATTATACTTCTATTGAAAATATTCATAAAGTTATTGATCCATTGTTTTTGGATGATTTAAAAGAAGAATTGAGAATTATAAAAACAAGAAAAAATAAAATTAGTGATATAGTAGCAGAATATCAAGAAAAATTAGCTTCTTTAAAATTTTTAGATCCCGCATCAGGTAGCGGAAATTTCCTAACTGAAACATATATTTCACTTCGTAAATTAGAAAATGAAGCCATAGAATTTAGTCAAGTAGGTGGACAATTCCAAATGGCTTTTGATGGTGATTTGAACCCTATTAAAGTATCCATAAACCAATTTTATGGTATTGAAATCAATGATTTTGCAGTTGTTGTAGCAAAAACTGCATTATGGATTGCTGAACATCAAATGATGAAAGAAACTGAAAAAATATTAATAGGTTTAAATGATGATTTTCTACCTTTACATACATATGCAAATATTGTTGAAGGTAATGCATTGAGAATGAATTGGAATGATATAGTAGATAAAAGAGATTTGAATTATATTTTGGGGAATCCACCTTTTATAGGCTATAAACTGCAAGATAAAAAATCAAAAGAAAGATTTGAATCCTTTATTTGGAAATGTTAAAAACATTGATTACGTTGCCGGATGGTATATGAAAGCTATACAATTCATACAAACCACATCAATAAAAGTAGCTTTTGTATCTACAAATTCAATTACACAAGGAGAACAAGTACCTGCTATATGGTATCCTATATATTCTAAATATAATATATTTATTGATTTTGCTTATCGTACTTTTAGATGGGATAGTGAGGCAAATAATAAAGCACATGTACATTGTGTTATTATTGGATTTAGTAGCAAAATCGGAAAAAATGAAAAATATATATTTGAGAACGATTTGTGTAAAACAGTAACGAAAATCAATCCTTATCTTGTTGAAGGAAAGCCAATATTTATTACTAAAAGAAACACACCTCTTTGCACTTGTGAAAAAATGATATATGGAAGTGAACCTAGAGAAGGAGGATACTTAATTTTAAATGAAAATGAAAAATATGAATTACTAAAAGAAACACCACAAATGAAGCCATATATCAAAAAGTTCTTAAGTTCAGCCGATTTTATAAATAATAAAACACGTTACTGTTTATGGCTGCAAAATGCTGATATGAATATTGTCAGAAAATCCAATATTACTATGAATCGTTTAAAAAAATGTAGTGAATTTAGAATGCAAAGCAAACAAAAGCAAGCACATGCTTCTGCAAATCAACCATACTTATTTTCTAGTCCTAGACAACCTAATTCACAATATTTACTTATACCAATTGTGTCATCAGAAAATAGACATTATGTACCAATTGGATATATGAATAAGGACGTAATAGTAAGTAATCCATGTTTTACAGTATCTAATGCTTCTTTATATACCTTTGGTATTATAATATCTAATATTCATATGTCATGGATGCGAGCCGTTTGTGGACGTTTGAAAAGCGATTATAGATATTCTAATACTATTGTTTACAACAATTTTCCTTGGCCTTCACCTACAGATGAACAAAAACAGAAAATTGAAGAAACTGCACAAAAAATATTAGATGCTAGAGCATTATATCCTGATAGTAGTTTAGCTGATTTATATGATCCTTTAACGATGCCTCCTGAACTTTTAAAAGCACATCAAGAGAATGATAAAGCTGTTATGAGAGCATATGGATTTAAAGCTACTATGGATGAAGCTGATATTGTTTCAGAACTAATGAAAATGTATCAAGAATTAACAAAATAATATTAAGAACAAATTAAATGGAGTAACTATTGTTAAGTTACTCCATTTCTTATTAATTAATCAAATATAGTATTAGTTCTAATACATTCTCCTCTATGGTATTATGCTTTTTAGGTATAAATAACTATAAATTATAAGCATTTGTATTTTATTATTCTATATTTTACAATTTAATTAAATAAAATAAGGAGGACAAATAAATGATGAATTTTATGTTTCATAATCCAACAAAATTAATTTTTGGATCAGGAAAGTTGAATGAACTTGGTAATCAAACAATGCCAGGTAAAAAGGCTATTGTATTAATTTCTAATGGTAAATCAACCAAAGCAACTGGTTATTTAGATCGTACACTTGAACAATTAAATAAAGCTCATGTTGATTATATTGTTTTTGATAAAATTATGGAAAATCCAATTAAAGATGTTATCATGGAAGGAGCTCAAGTAGCTAAAGATAATCAATGTGATTTTATTGTTGCTTTAGGTGGAGGAGCTGTTTTAGACTCTTCAGCTGCTATTTCAGCAATGGCTACAAATCCTGGTGATTTATGGGATTATGTACAAGGTGGAACTGGTAAAGGAAAACCATTAATGAATGATGGTTCACCAATTGTAACAATCACGACAACCTCTGGTACTGGTTCTGAAATCAATTGCTGGGGTGTTATTTCTAATTTAGAGACAAATGAAAAAATAGGTTTTGGTGGACATGATAGTTTGATTCCTGTGTTAGCTATCGTTGATCCAGAATTGATGACAACAGTCCCACCAAAATATAGTGCATATCAAGGTTTTGATGCCCTATTCCATAATACTGAAGTTATGATTAGTAATGGTGTTAATGTTTTAAGTGAAGCATTAGCTTTATCAGCCATTGAAAATATTACAAAATATTTACCAACTGCTGTTAAAGATGGAAAGAATTTAAAAACAAGAGAACATGTTGCATATGGAAGTACTGTTGCAGGTATGACTATGTAATTAACAAGCACGACAGCTGAACATTCAATGGAACACTCAATGAGTGCTTATCATCATAATTTACCACATGGTGCAGGACTTATTATGATTTCTAAAGCATTCTATGAATTCTTTATTGAAAAACATGCTTGTGATGAACAATTTATTAAAATGGCAAAAGCTATGGGAATCAAAGATGCCTCCAAACCAGAAGACTTCATTACTGCATTGGTGCAATTACAAAAGGATTGTGGCGTTGATAACTTAAAAATGAGCGATTATGGATTTGTTAAGGAAGAATCAATGACTCTAGCAAAAGGTGCTCGTTCAATGCAAGGTGGTTTATTCTTGGCTAATCTTTGTGAAATGAGTGATGAAGAATGTGCAGCTATATTTGATAAGTCATATAAATAATTTGTCATGTGAAGGAGTCTTTAACTCAATGTCATTAAGTTTATCTTTAAGAAATTATATGTTAATGAC
>JAJQDJ010000274.1 GCA_021202205.1 Erysipelotrichaceae bacterium | reverse complement strand
TGCCCTCCAAATCAGCCCTCCCTTAATTCCAGTTTCATTTTACAATACGGGTATATGGATTGATCCGTATATCTTTTATTTTGCTCTTTACAGTTTGCAAATATTGATGTATAATATAAGTGCGAAAGAGAAAAATAGTAATAATTTTGTATCCTTAATTTATTATAATTATGGAGGATTAATTTATTGAACAAACAAAATATTCTCGCTAATGAATTGGATAAAGGTGAATCTAATTATGATGAACACTGTAAAAATATCTTGTCTCAACCGCAGATTATTGCATTTTTTATCAAACATTGTTTTAAAGATTTTTTGAGTGTCGATTATAAAACAATTGTTGAAGCTTGTAAAAGAAATCCACCTGTATCTGGAAAGGAGGATACCAGATTTAGTGGATCAAAAGTTATTTTTGATGTTCTAGCTAATGTATCTTTCCCAATAATGAAGGAAAAATAGTAGACATGTTTTTCAATGGGGAATTACAAAACATTCAAAAAGTGAGTGCGTTTTGGATCATCCCCAATATATGAATGGTGTGATAAATCGAATTGGAAACTATGATGAAGCTTTAGGAAAAGAATATCATTTTCCTATTGAAGATTATGATGATAGAGAGCTTGTGTTGTTGTATCCGAAACAAGACTATGATTATGACGGAGATCTGGGTAATCAATATGAACATACCTTAGCCTTAACACACTTATTGTTTTCTAAAAGTATTGATGCAAACACAAAAAAAGCATTATTTAATGAAAACATTTGGTATTGAACTGTATGAAGAGCTTGAAAAGGAGATTGATAGTATGTGTGGATTAAGTAAGGTTAATCGACATCTCACTTACATGGAAGTGTTGGAAAGTTTGATGAAAAATACTTCCTGATCATTAGATAAAGCTATGGATGCTGCTGAAATCCCAGAAGAATTCAGACTAACAATTTATGAGAGATTTGCTGAAAAAGAAGCTATAAAAGCAAATGGAGGATATATGGATTAACCATATATCCTTTTAAAATATTGATATTATCTTATATTTTCTTTATAATCTTAAGTATGAAAGCTTGGTGAATGATAATGAAGTATGTTAGAAAACTTATAGATAATTATTGTGTGATGGATTTAGAAACAACAGGTTTATCACCTTATAAAAATGATATTATTGAAATATGCTTATTAAAAGTAAGACATAATCAAATTGTTGATCAATATGTTCAATTAGTCAATCCAGGATATCAAGTTAGCTCTTATATAACAAATCTTACAGGTATAACAAATCAAATGCTTATAGATAAACCTGTGTTAAATACTTTAAAAGATGATGTTATAGCTTTTATAGGTCATGATATCATTGTTGGTCATAATACAAACTTTGATGTTAGATTCTTACAGGCAGGTTTTAATGAAACGTTTGATAATGAGTACGTGGATACGTTACAATATTGTAGAAAACTTTATCCTGAGTTAGCTCATCATACATTATCTGATATGTCTGACTATTTAGATTTATCTAAAAATACTCATAGAGCTTTAGACGATTGTATTTGTACAAAAGAATTATATGATTGTATTAAGAATAAAATGTTATAATTATTATTCTAATATTATATGAGGAGTGGATAATATGTTGGTAGATCAATTTTATATAAAGCAACAATAATAACAGATGAAGAAATCGAGGACGTTAATAGTTGGATTATTGATGATGTTGAAGCAGCAGGTTATTATCTTATTGATATTGACGAGTATTTTAACGAATATAATCCAATGTATAAAGAATTACTTCCATATTGTATTCGATGTGCGGTGAATGATATTCATATTGATTATGATATGATTAGAGCAGTTTATCATATACCAAATTTTATGAAATTATATAAGTTTGAAAATGATGGTAAATATATTACTTTAACCTTTGGTATGGATAGTGAATGTCCAGAAGAGTATATAAAAGTTGTTAGGTTAACAGAAGGGCAATACTATGAATATATCAATAAAGATCAATATCCTTATTATGTGGTTTATCTAGAAGAAATATATGCCTGGCAAAACAATATGAAATTGTATCAAGAAATACGACAATATAAAGATATTGAAGATTGCAGTTTTTATTTATTAGATGATGATTTAATAAAACATGTATTGAAATATGTTAATCATCATGTATTTGATGAAAATTTAGAGTGTGATGAAAATGAAGCATTTTTCTATTATGAAGAAGATGAAATTTTTTAAAAGGATCTGATATTATGAAACAAAAAATATTCTATTACATAAAAATAGTTATAGCTATATTGCTTATTTTGTTTATGACTATAGGGATGGCAACATCAATTATAAATAATACTGTAGATATATATGATATTATTGGAGCGATACTTATATTGATTGTTGCAGTATTATTATATAGTGCCTATAAAAATCAACCAGATAGTCAATTATATATTAGTCCTGTAGCTATTAAGATTATTGTTGTCGTTGCAATTATTTGCGTTGTAAGTGCATGGTCAGGTAATAACAGTAATGATAACGATGAAACATATGAATCTGATTGTGTAGAAACGAATGTAGATTATGATGTATTATATAAAAGTTTTATTGAATCATTAAAAGCCAATGCTTCAAAGCATAATCTTAATTTATACAACATCGATGTCAATGAAGATAATCATGTTATCACTGTTTATATTGATAATTATCAAGGAGATGAAATCTCATCTAACGATGATGCTTATGAAGCTATATATAACTATGCATCTCAATATATTGATTTAGATGCTGATATCGAAGTGACGATACAATTTGGCAATGTTATCAACAATCAAAGTCAAATATATACAATTGACGATTATTATAAAGTATCATATACAAAAAATGTTAATGGTTATTATTTTTTAAGAGCCAATAATGTTGTAAAATATCAAAGTGAAGAACTGAATACATTATATGATAAAGATGTTACATATAGTGACTTGTTATCAATATTGAATAAAAATGTTGATGATATTACTGATAGTGGTATAGAGATTGCTGATTTTTCTACAATACATGATTATGAAGTAGAAGGCATCTATGATATTAAACAATATGGTGTCTATAAAAATAATGGCAGCAGTAGTGATTATAGTATAGGGGATTATTCTAATGCTTATGATTTTTATTATGAAAATCAGGATACATTAAGTGAAGATGAAGCTTATGAGATATATTATAATGAATATGGAGAATATGAGGAGTAAATTATCCTTTACTATAAAATTTCTTTCTAAATTTTCAAAATAATCTAAAAAATGTTTATATTTTGTGAAAATATGCGATAGATAATCTTTATTATCATAAAAAATTTGATATAATGTTGTCTGTATAATAGGAGGAAGTATACAGATGTACTTAAAAGAGTATATTGCTGACATTCCTGATTTTCCTAGTGAGGGTGTTTTATTTAGAGATGTCACACCATTACTTGCTGATAAGGAGGCTTATAAAGAATCTATTCGTCTTTTAGCAGATTTTGCTAAAGATAAGAATGTTGATGTTGTAGCAGGACCTGAAGCAAGAGGATTTTTATTTGGATGCCCTGTAGCTGTTGAATTAGGATGTGGATTTGTTCCTGTTAGAAAACCAGGTAAGTTACCTAGAGAAGTTGTTTCTAAGGAGTATTCATTAGAATATGGTACAAATGAGATTCAAATGCATAGTGATAGTATTAAACCAGGACAGAATGTCCTTATTGTGGATGATTTATTAGCAACTGGTGGTACTGTTGAAGCAGCTGTTTCATTGATTGAACAAATGGGAGGAAATGTCGTAGGAATTGCCTTTTTAATTGAGTTAGAAGCATTAAAAGGCATTGATTTACTCAAGGGTTATGATGTTTACTCTGTGTTAAAGTACTAAAAAGAGACACAGTCTCTTTTTTCATAAAATATAATTAAGTAAAGGAGGAAAGAATATGGAATATAAAGGTGCTAATGATATGATTACTTTTGACGATGTTTTAGAAAGTTGTTCCACATACATTACAAAAGAAGAAAGTATTGCACTCATTCAAAAAGCATATGATTATATTATGGTAAAACATGAAGGTCAAAAACGTAAAAGTGGTGAACCTTATACCATTCATTTAATCTGGGTAGCCTATATTCTTACAACTTTACAAACTGGGCCAACAACCATTGCTGCAGGATTACTCCATGATGTGATGGAAGATTGTGATGTTTCAAGAGAAGAAATGATTGAAAACTTTGGTGAGGAAATTACAACATTGGTAGAAGGGGTTACCAAAATAGGTAAGATGCCTTTTATGGATGAAGCGGATATGTATGCGGAAAACCATCGCAAAATCTATGTTGCTATGGCTAAGGATATACGTGTTATTCTCATTAAATTATCTGATAGACTTCATAATATGCGTACATTACAATATATGAGACCTGATAAACAACAAAGAATTGCTAGAGAGACATTGGAAGTTTATGCACCAATAGCTCATCGTTTAGGTATTAATGACATAAGAGTAGAATTAGAAGATCTATGTTTGTATTATTTGGATCCCAAAGCTTATTATGAAATATCTGAGCTTTTGGATCAAAAATTAAGAGAACGTCAGGATTCTATTGATAAAATGATTGCTTCAGTTACTCAATTATTAGATAATCATCATATAGAATATCGTATCAAAGGTAGAGCTAAGCATATTTATAGTATTTATAAAAAAATGGTTATTAAACATAAACGTTTTGAAGAACTTTATGATTTAAATGCCTTAAGGATTATTTTACAAGATAAAATGAAATGTTATGAAGTTTTAGGTATTATCCACGATCAATATCGACCACTTCCAGGACGTTTTAAAGACTATATTGCAATGCCCAAGCCAAATATGTATCAATCACTTCATACAACAGTTATTGGTGAAGATGGACATATTTTTGAAATTCAAATTCGAACAGAAGAAATGGATGAATTGGCAGAACGTGGGGTAGCGTCTCACTGGCGTTATAAAGAAGGAACGGATTATTCATCCAAACAAGAACAAAAAGATATTGTTAATAAACTTCAATGGCTGGGAGACTTCATTTCTATGAGTGACGAAATGAAAGATGGCGATGCCAAGGAATATTATGATTCATTAAGACATGATATCTTTGAAGCTAATGTCTATGTTATGACACCTCAAGGTAAAATCATTGAATTACCTAATGGGGCAACACCTATAGATTTTGCTTATAAAATTCATACAGAAGTTGGTCACCATGCAGTTGGTGCACTTGTGAATAACGTGATGGTACCAATCAATACTCCTTTAAAAACAGGAGATGTCTGTGAAATTAAAACCAATAAAAATTCTGGACCAAGTGAAGACTGGCTAAAATTTGTTAAAACTGCAAGTGCCAGAAATAAGATTAGACAATATATATCAAAACATGATGCTGAAACACAAAAAGAAATTATTGAACTTGGACGTAAGTATTTAAGAGAAGAAATACGTAGACGTGATTTAGATGAAAAGAAATATTTAGATCCAGAAACATATAAATCTTATTTTGGTTCATTAGGTGTCAAAAATTTTGATGAATTATTAATATTACTAGGTAAAAAACAAGCTTCTCCAGTAACACTTATTGAAAAAGTTGTTCCTTCCAATACAGGTTTCTTTGAAACCCTAACAAAGATGCTTAAGAAAAATAATAATATTCAAAATACACAATCAAAAAAAGGCAGTATGCTTATTAGCGTTAAAGGTGTAGACGGTGTTAAAATTCAATTATCTAAATGTTGTAATCCAATTCCTGGTGATAAGATCATCGGTTATGTATCAAAAGGACAAGGTATTAAAGTTCACCGAGCTGATTGTCCTAATCTTAAAGGTGTTGAACAAGGAAGACTGATTGATGTTTATTGGGATTATCCTAATATCTCTGAAAAACGTTTTGAAGCCGATGTTGAAATTCATGGTTTAGATAGACCAAATTTACTTAATGATATTATGACTGTTTTAGGGCAGGTTAAGGTCAATATATTAAATATCAACGCTGGCGTTGTTGATAGTGAAGCACAAATAAAATTAAGATTATCTGTTGAAAACGCGTCGACTTTGCAAGTGGCATTCGATAATCTTAATAAAATTGCTGGAGTATATGAAATCCAGCGTGTTATCCATTAAAGTGGGCTATGCCCCAATGTCATTAAGTTTATTTTTAAGAAATTATATGTTAATGACTTTACGGGT
>JAJQDJ010000070.1 GCA_021202205.1 Erysipelotrichaceae bacterium | reverse complement strand
AAATAGTAACGACTAAACATACTGGCTATTGTCTCAGGTGAATTATAGACACTTATCAATAACCCAATGTTTTACTTTTTTACATGTTCAAAATCCAGCTGATTAATTTTATAATTTTTCATATCGTTTATAAGCTGATATATTCTATCTTTTAATTCTGCTGGTTTATTACTGTCTCCACCAATTTGAATAAATGAATAGTCTCTTTCTTGGGTAAAGTTAGCAGAAAAACTGTCATTAATAATACCTTCCCTACTCCATGTTTCAAAAATATCAGAACTTTTAGCAAAAAGTAAATCTAATAATACATTCATTGCTAATTCTCTTTTAAGCTTTAATTTAGAATCTGATAAAATATCATTCACTTTAATAGATACAATAATTTTTGGCATGATGACATCCATATGCAAGATATTTTCTTTAACAGAAATATGATTTTCTTCAACGACTTCTTTTCTAATAATCTTTTGTGGTTTTTCAAAATGTTTATGTTTTTGATTATTTCTAACCAGTTCCATTGTCTTTGATGCATCAATATTTCCTACCACCAATAACATCATATTATTTGGATGATAGAAAGTATGATAACATTTTTCTAATATATCTTTATCTATTTGAGCTACTGTTTCTACAGTACCAGCAATATCGATTTTAATAGGATGATTGTTATAAAGATTTTGAATGCTACCAAAATAACATCTCCAGTCAGGATCATCATCATACATACCAATTTCCTGATTAATAATTCCCTTTTCTTTTTCGACATTTTCATCTGTTAAATAAATTTCCTGAACAAAATCTAACAATAACTCTATACATTCATTTTCATGGCTTGTTGTATTAAATAAATAAGCTGTACGAGTTGATGAAGTGAAAGCATTTGTTTGTGCACCTAAAGATGCAAATTTATCACTCGCATCGCCATCACTCATTTCAAACATTTTATGTTCTAGAAAATGGGCTACACCATCAGGAACTGTTATCATTTCTTCTTCATTGAGTGGTACAAATGTTGTATCAATGGATCCAAATCTGGTTGAGAATAGACCGTAAGTTTTAGAAAAACCTGGTTTTGGCAGTAAATAGACTTTTAAGCCATTATCCATTTTTTCAAAATACAAATTTTCTTGAAGATTTTCATCTCTAATGATTTCCATAGAACTCCTTTCCAGTCAAAAAGAATATGGTATCTAATTGAATATTTTGTGATACGTTAATAAGATCTTCTTTACTTACTTGCATAAGTTTTTCAATATATTCTTCATTACTTTCTTTTTTGCCAACAATATCTCGATTATATGCTAATGTAATCATACTGCCAGCTTCATCTTTTGTTTTGATTAGTGAATTTTTTAACATTATCTTAGCTAGATCTATTTCTTTATCCTCTATATGTCCTGATTTTAAATCGTGCAATTGTTCTAATATTAATGTCTTGGTCTTCTCATAATCATCAGCTTCAATACCTGCATTAACAATCATTATGCCATTAAAAGCATCATAACTAGATGAAACATAATAACATAAGCTATTTTCTTCTCTTACAACCTTAAATAATCGAGATTGTGAAAAACCACCAAATATTGCATTAAATATGGTAAAAGCATAATGATATTTTGAATTAAAATCAACATCTATACTAAAACCCATATTTAATTTTGATTGAGTAATATCCTGCGTTTCAATAATTTCCAATACTTCATTTTTATGATTTGTATAAATATAAGATGAATCATAATTATTGTTATGAGTTGGGAACCTTAAATATTGATCAAACAAATCAACAATATTTTCATCAATATCTCCTACTACATATACTTCTTTCTTATCATTATTGATAGAATCTAAAAAATATTGATATAACTGAGTACCTGTTATTTCATCTATTTTTTCTTCATAACCAGTATTGGGAATACCCAACACACAATCTTGACCCATATAATCAAATAACTTATTTAAAGAATATGTAAACTTATCATCTTTATCCATTTGTAATCTGGCTTTTAATTCAGTTTTTTTCATTTCAACAATCTTATCATTAAACGCACCATCTTTAATATATGAATCAAATAATAAGTCACTGATGAGTTCTATCATATTTTTTGTTAAATTCTCTTTATTTGGTAAATAGACATCATTCACAAAGCTTGTATGAATATTAATGACTTGTGATTTTCCTTTCGTATTAATATTTGTCGATAAACTTGCACCATAGTTATCATCTAAATAAGATGCCAAATCTTTAGTTGTAGGATATTTGTTTGTTGCTGCAATTAATACAAAAGTTAATAAGGTTCTAAGAGTTGTATTGTCCTTTGTTAAAGGACTTTGTAACCTTAATGATATATTTATTGTCTTAAACTTCTTTGTAGGTATAAGATGTAACGTATATCCCTGCATTTGATAACTTGACTTCACATAAATCCTCCTTTTTTTGTATAGTCCTATTATACTCTTATTTCTTCAAAGTTAAACAAAAAAGGTCAAGAATTTTCTTGACCAATTATCTCGACGATTTATCGTACGGTACACCACTGGCTCGTGGACCTTGTGAATCTTTAGATGTAATAACCAAAACTATTAGAGTTGCTACATAAGGAATAAGCTTATACACAACACCAGGCATATTTAATGCATTTAAGAAACCAATAGATGTATATGAATAAGATAATGTTTTCATTAGACCAAAGAAGAATGCTGCACCTGCAATACGCCATGGTTTCCAATTACCAAAGATAAGTACTGCCATAGCTAAGAAACCATAACCAGCAACATCACTTTCAAATTCTGTCGCGATTGGTATAACATATATCAAACCACCAATACCACCTAAAATACCTGAAATAATAACTGAAATATATCTCGTCTTAATAACATTGATACCAGCAGCATCAGCAGCGTGAGGATTTTCTCCGCAAGCTCTAATTCTTAATCCAAATTTTGTTTTATACATAACAAACCATGAACCTATTAAGATAATAATTCCTAATAATGTCGTAACATAGCAATTCTTAAAGAATAAATCTCCGATAACAGGAATACTACTAAGTCCTGGTACAGCAGTGATTCTAAATTCATTACTAAACAAGACTTGAGAAACACCATCTAAAGTTGTTTTAGCGAAGAATAAACCAAATGCTGGTGCTAACATATTCAAAGCCGTACCAGATATGGTCTGATCAGCTTTCAGTGTGACAGAGGCAAAAGCATGAAGCAAGCCAAATATGCCACCAACAAAACCAGCAACCAATAATGCACAAAACAATAATGGCATACCACTCATCGTACCATTTAACTGCATAAAATGAATAAAGTATACACCAAAGAAAGCACCAAATATCATAATACCTTCTAAGGCAATATTTACAACACCACTGCGTTCACTGAACATACCAGCTAAAGCCACAATCATTAATGGAATAGCGAAGTATAAAGTTTGTCTAAATAAGAAATAAATTAATGACATTATTCGCTACCTCCTTCGTTATTTTCTATCTGTTTTTGATCATTTTTACTAGGATGTTTTTCCATAAATTGATCAAGTACACTCTTAATTAATAATGAGAATGAACTAAAATAAATAATAACAGCTACGATAACATCAATTATCTCAACTGGAATATTACATGCTTGCATATAAGTACCACCTAAATCAATATAAGCAATAAATATAGAAGCTGCAATACATCCTAATGGACTATTTGCACCTAATAAGGCAACAGGAATACCATTAAAACCTTCAGCTAATGTTGTCTCTGTAATGGCTAATGCTTTACCTGAACCAGCTATATATGTTAAGCCACCACCAAGTCCAGCAAATGCACCAGCTAATAGCATTGACATAATTGTACATGTTTTTTCATTCATACCAGCATATTTACTTGCATCAACATTATGGCCACAAGCTTTTAATTCATAACCAAACGTCGTTTTATTCAATATGTACCATGCCAATATACATACTAATATAGCTATTATCGTTCCACCATTAATACTAGAACCACTAAATATTTTATCTAAACCAAATTTAGGTACAGCGATATTAGCCGTATATGATCTTGCTTTACTTTGATCAAAGATAAATCTTTTAACCCAATCAACAGTAAGTAACATGCCGATATAGTTAAGCATGATACCAGAAATAACGACATTCACATTCTTATAGGCTTTTAAAACAGCTGAAATAAATGCCCACAAAGCTCCTGCAGCAGCCGCTGCAATCAAACATATAATCCATAAAATACTACTTGGTATAACACCTTCTAATTTAATGGCCAAGAATAATGCTGTAAAAGCACCCATTGTATATTGTCCAGTTACACCAATATTGAAGTTACCACATTTAAAAGCAAATGCTACTGCTAAACCTGTCATCATAATAGGAACAGCATAATATAATACATCGCCTGTACTACGCAGTCCTTTATAAAAACCACCTTGAGCTAAAATAACAAATGCTCTGATTCCTTGTGATGGATTTGTCACCATGATAATAATAAAACCAACTAACAAACCAACAGCAATTGCTAAAAGAGATGATAAAAATACCTTAAAACCTGGTTTATTTCTCATATCCAACACCCCTCTTACTTCCAGACATGTATAATCCTAATTCCTGTTCATTTGTTTCTTCAGGTTTCACATCAGCAACAATTTCGCCTTCACTCATAACTAAAATACGATCACTCACTGACATAACTTCGCTTAGTTCAAGTGATATCAATAATACAGCTTTACCTTCATCTCTTTGTTTAACTATTTGAGAATGAATAAATTCAATCGCACCGACATCCAAACCTCTAGTAGGTTGGACACAAATTAACACATCGGCACCGCTTTCAATTTCACGTGCAATAATAGCTTTTTGCTGATTTCCACCAGACATACCACGTGTAATAGAATAAGCACCTTCTCCTGATCTAACATCATATTTTTCAATTAATTCATTGGCATGTTCATAAATCTTATTGAAATTCAAAATACCTTTGTTAGAATAAGGACTTTGAAAATAATTTTTCAATACAATATTTTCTGCTAAATTATAATCTAATACTAATCCATGTTTATGTCTATCTTCAGGTATACAGGCCATTCCATCCAATGTTCTTTGGCGAATTGTTTCATTAGTTATATCTTTATCATTCATAATAATTTTACCTTCAGTAGGATGAATAAGACCATAAATTGCATATACTAATTCAGTTTGTCCATTACCATCAATACCTGCTATACATGTAATTTCTCCCTTGTGAGCTTCAAAGGAAACATTATTTAAAACCTTCTTAGTCGCATGTCTAGGTAAATATGATACATTTTCAAGTTTTAAAGCCGTTTCTCCAATATGAGCTTCTCCCTTTTCCACGTTGAAATTAACCTTACGTCCAACCATCAATTCAGACATTTTTTCTTTACTTGTTGTTGCTACATCAACAGTGTCAACATATTGACCTTTTCTAATGATTGTACAACGGTCTGCAGCTTCTTTAATTTCATCAAGCTTATGGGTAATAAAAACTATAGATTTACCTTCTGTTTTCAATCCTTTCATAATACCCATTAATTCTGTAATTTCCTGAGGTGTTAAAACTGCTGTTGGCTCATCAAATATTAAAATTTCATTGTCTCTATATAACATTTTCAAAATTTCAACACGTTGTTGCATTCCCACAGTTATTTCAGAAATCAGCTTATCAGGTTCAATATTTAAATGATATTGATCAGATAATGCCATAACTTTTTTACGAGCATTATCCAAACTTAAAACACCATGCTTTGTTTCCTCTACCCCTAAAACAATATTCTCTAGTATCGTAAAATTATGTACTAGCTTAAAATGTTGATGTACCATCCCGATATTATACTTATTGGCATCATTAGGGTCATTAATTGTAACTTTTTCACCATTGATACGTATTTCCCCAATATCAGGCTGATATAAACCAAATAGAATACTCATGAGTGTTGATTTACCTGCTCCATTTTCCCCTAATAGTGCATGTATTTCACCACGTTTTACTTGTAACGTGATATTGTCATTTGCTTTAATACCTGGAAACTCTTTCGTGATATTAAGCATCTCAATTGCATACTCCATTTTCTCACTCCTTTCTTTGTCATTATACATGAATTTACATTATTTGAAAATATTAAATTCAAATATCGAAAAAAGGATTGTTTTAATAAAATGTACCCTGTAAAATGGACAGTTAAATAAAAGAGAGTCAAGGCATTAA
>JAJQDJ010000260.1 GCA_021202205.1 Erysipelotrichaceae bacterium | reverse complement strand
AAAATCAATGTTTTTTTATTTTAATGACGCACACGGTGCAAATGAGGTTTTAATAAAATATTATTTAAACCAGCTATACTCTTTTTTAATTCATCTGCTTGAATGATATCATCAAAAATACCACCCACAACACGGTTTTGCAGATGCTGTAAAATCGGTTTGATTGCTGAAATATAACTACCTATAATTATACGATCATATTTTAACATCTCTGAAAAAACATATATCATATCTTTATTTTGTATATCATAAAGAATAGCATTATCACCATGATCAAGTAATTCCTTATACAAATATCGACAAGCTTCATGATTATTATTATGACTATCAGTTAGTATAAAAACACCATCTTCTTCAGGAATGCACTTTATCCATAATTCATAATACCGAATATATTGCCCTAAATCATAGGTCATGATTTGTCCAATATATGGACAAATCATTGTATAATTTAATGATTTAATAAAATTTAGTAATGAAAGACCATAATGATTCACATTTTTAGCATAATAATATCTTGCCCCTTCATTCCATGATTGTTGTTTATCTTCCAAAGAAAAAACAAGTGAACTAAATAATATTTTATTTTCTATATTATAAATAAGAATCATATCTTTAAAGACTTTTAGTAATAAAGTATGCTGACCTAAATCAAGCATATCATGATCATATATCGTATATATATTTTTAGAAACAAGTAAGGCATCACAAATACTGATTAATTTCATATTTGGATATTTATGACATAGTGAAACTATAGCAATAGTTTGATAATAATGTGTCATAATAAAATAATCAGGTTGACGATTTGATAATAGTTTGTCAATTTGTATAAGCCAGTCATGAGCATCACAACTATCAACTGCATCAATAATAACAATTTTTTTATCTATAATCACATAAGAATTATTATGCATATTAAAGCAATGTATAAATTTTGTTAGTTGCATTTTATCACCTTCTCTTATACTTTACATGTTTTGAATGTATTAATCAAAGATTATGCAAAAAAACATGAGCTTTTGCTCATGTTTCATATCGTAACTTTAATTGTTTCACCATCTGGTCCTGGTGTTTCACTAAGATATTTTTGGATATCTTCTCTAATTTGGGGATTGCTTGCAACACAATTTTTAACACTTTTCACTTCTCCACTAACCAAGGCATCAGCAAATCCAGCACAACCATGATAACCACATCCACCACAGTTGGCATTTGGCAACATACCTGAAACTGCTTCAACACGAGGATCATCTTCTACCTTTAAAAATTGATTGGCAATTCCTAATACACATCCAGCAATGGCTCCAACTATCGCTAAAGCTAAAATTGCATTTACATTCATTATTCTTCCTCCTTATGATGAGAATTCATAGTACAGGCAAAGTTAGCACATGCACCACATTCTTTCATATCTTCACACCCTTCAGGCTTTGGGGTGTTTTTATTTAACAAATAAGTTCCAATAAATATAGCAATCATAATTGCTAAAAAGACTATTGCATATAAACTCATTAAACAATACCTGCGATTCCCATAATAGCACAAGCCATAATACCAGCTGTAATCAAAGCAATAGGTGCACCTTCAAAACTTTCAGGTACATCAGCAATATCCAATCTTTCACGAATTGTAGCAAAGACATAAATAACAATTGCAAAACCTAAAGGTACTGCAAAGCCTGCAACAGCAGCTTCTACCAAATTATAACCTGCTGAAATATTATCTAAAGCAACACCTAAAACAGCACAGTTTGTTGTAATCAATGGTAAATAAACACCCATAGATTTATATATTTCAGGACTTGTTTTCTTTAAGAACATTTCAACAAATTGTACTAAAGAAGCAATGACAAGAATAAATGTAATCAAATCTAAGTAAGTGATTTCTAATGGTACAAGAACATAATAATAAAGAAAATATGTTACTATAGAAGCTACAAAGATAACGAATGTTATGGCTAAGCCCATATTTAATGCATTTTGAGGTTTTTTAGATAAACCCATTAATGGACAAATAGCATAAAACTTACTTAAGCCAACGTTATTAACAAATGTTAAACTAACAAATAAACCAATTAATTCCATCTTACTTCACACTCACTTTCTTTGCTTTTCTAACCTTTAAATATTGAATAAATGCTAAGATACAACCTAAAGCAATAAAAGCACCCGCTGATTGTGTTAATAATCCAATTGCATAATCAGGGAAAAGTTCAATATTAAATATAACTTGAGTTGCATCCAATGGATTGTATAAAGAAATAGCACCTGTACCAATAAGTTGTCTAACAAAAGAAATAACCAATACTGCAAACAAATAACCAATACCCATACCTAAAGCATCTAATATAGAATCTAATACACCATTTTTTGAAGCAAAAGCTTCAGCTCTTCCTAATATAATACAATTGACAACAATCAAAGGAATAAATACACCTAAAGAATCATATAATTCTGGCGTATAAGCATTCATAATCATTTGGACACATTTAACCAATGTTGCAATAATAACAATATATACAGGAATTCTTATTTCATTAGGGATAATATTCCTTAGTAATGAAATAATTGTATTACTCATGATTAAAACACAAATAACTGCTATCCCCATACCCACAGCATTGGTAAGAGAAGTAGTGATAGCTAATGCGGAGCATAAACCTAATTGTAAAACAAATATAGGATTTTCCTTCAATAAACCTTTTTTAAATATATCAAATTTTTTCATACCAATACCTCCTATTGATAGTTATCTTCATAATGTGCCACACAATTATCAATAGTTTCTAAAACAGCACTTGAAGAAATTGTTGCACCAGAAATAGTATCAATATCACTGCCAATATCGCTACCGACAATAGAACTTACAAAAGCGTCATCACCAACTTGTGATCCTAAGCCCTTTGTTTCACCACTTAAATCAGTTACGACATATCCCTTATAAGTTCCATCATTATCTAAACCAATCAAAAATGTAATAGGTGTTGATGATGAATAACCATAAACACTACATTCATAAACATAACCAGCATCTCCAGCTTTATAAACTGCTTCAATACCTTCATAATCATCCAAATCAGTTGATTCTTCACTAAATTCTTCACCAGGATAAATTTCTTCTAAGCTTTCTTTTACAGTTTCAATGGCAGCTTCTTGAATAATAGGATTTGTTTGTGAATAAACAAAAGACATAATGCCACCAGATATTCCTGCAACTATAGCAAGTAAAACTGTTAATTTTACGATCTTAGCCATATTCCTAACCTCCTATTTCTGCTTGCTCAAGAGCACCCTTAATAGCATTAATAATACCTGTAGATGTCTTTGTTGCACCTGTAGAAACCTCAATATCATCGATGTCACTGCTACTTAAATTACCACCGAAAACAGCTTCAACAAATGCACTAGCAACATCAGCCTTTGAAGAATCATTTGGTACTTCACCATTTTCTATTAAATCTTTACCATAGCCGTCTGTTTCCCCTGCATATTCTAATACTTTAACAGATGTGATTGTATCACCATCAATTTGTACAGCTACTTTCATCTTATTTGATGAACTAAAACCGCTAACTTCCATGACATAACCATCGTCAGTTGTTTCCACATATGTCCAATCAGCTTGATTAGCAGCTTCTTCAGCCTCTCTTGCCGCTTCTTCCTCAGCCTCTTTAGCAGCCAATTCTTCAGCTTCTACTTCACTTTTAATTGTAAAGCCAATACCTGCTACACAAACAATTGCAACAGCTAAGACTGCAACAATACTTAACCACTTTTGTGCTATCTTCGTATCTGTTCTTCCTAAAATCAATGAATCAATTAATGGTGTTAACATATTCATGATTAATATAGAGAATAAGACACCCTCAGGATAATTAGCTTTTAGTCGAATAATCATCGTTAAAAAACCTAAACCAACACCATAAATAATTTTACCCTGTGGACTTGTAGGTGATGTCACTGGGTCAGTAGCCATAAAGAAAGCACCAAACATCAAACCGCCTAAACACAAATGATAAAGAGGATATGTTAATAAATCCAAACCATTAATCACCGCAAATACTTCACTTAATATAACAATTGTTAATAAATAAGAAACAGGTATTCTTGCATCAATAACTTTTCTAAGTATCATCACGATACCTAAAACCAACAACAAAATAACACAAGTTTCGCCAAGTGCACCAGTATGACTTCCAAAGAATAAATCAGATAAAGAATAAGTAAAACTATCTCCACCCAACCAATTTGTAGCAGCCATCATTGTAATTGGTGTTGCAGATGATGATACATCAACACCAGAAGGTGTAGCTGTTGCAATCAAATCCGAACTAAAAGCTAAATGTGCTACAACACGACCTACTAAAGCTGGATTAAATATATTTTGACCAAAACCACCATATACCAGTTTTCCTAAGAAAATAGCAACAAATGATGAAACTCCTACAACATATAAAGGTGTACCAATAGGTAATGTTAAAACTAATATAATCGCTGTTACCCATGGAAAACTACTCTTTAAATAATCAAATATTTTTTGTTTGTGCATATAAGCCCAAACAATCTCAGTAGCAAATGCAACAACCAATGATACCACAAACATCAAAGCTACTTGAATAAATGGATCATTAGATAAATAATTATAATAATAGAATAATGTATAAGCTACAATCACCAACAAAGCAATCGTTAAATCACGCATAATACGCTGTGTTGAAAGTTTTTGACGATAGTTTGGTGATGTTCTCTGTAATGTAACCTTCATATAAACCTCCTATGCCTTCTTTCTTCTTTGTGCCAATTGATAACGACGTTTTGCTTTGGCAACCATATCTGTCACTTCAATTTTGCTTGGACAAATATATGTACACATGCCACATTCCACACAATCAAAGACATTTAATTTTTCAATCAAATCAGCATCTCCTGCTTTTTCTGCTTGCATAATACGTACTGGCTGTAAATGTGCTGGACAATGCAATGTACATTCACCACATTTCAAGCAAGGTAAAGGCTTAATATTTTCTTTCTTTAAAACTGTAATAGCATTGCTGTAAGTACAAATCACAAATGTATCATTCATGACTGATTTTCCCATCATTGGGCCTCCACCTAAAACAAAGCCATCAACTTCATCATCAATATATCCGCCAATTTTTTCAACAATATAATTGACTGGTGTACCAACTGCCACATCGACATTTTGTGGATTTTTCAGCCCATTCCCTGACATAGTTACAACACGTCTTGAAATACATTCACCACTTCTGATACCTTTTGAAACTGCAATAGCTGTTGCAGAATTATTAACAATGACCCCTACTTCAGCAGGCAATCTGTCATAAGTTTTCTTCGCGATTGTTTCTACAAGTTTTCTTTCCCAACCCATAGGATAACAATCTTCAACTTCTACAGGTGTAATATCACTATAGTTTTTTGCCTCTTCAACCAATAATTCAAATAAATCAGGTTTATGCTCTTTAATTGCAATAATAGCCTTAGAAGCTTCAGCTGCCTTCATTAAAAACTTAGTACCATCAAACAACGCCTTAATATCACGTTTCATAGCCAAATGATCACTCGTTAAAAATGGTTCACATTCAACACCATTAATAATAATCGTATCAATGCTTTCAGGATGTCCATACTTCAAAAAAGTTGGGAAACCTGATCCACCAAGACCTACAATACCTAATTCTTTAATGGCATCAACAATCTCTGATTGCTTCAAATCATCAGGATTTTCAATATCGATAGCTTTAACACGTTTATTTTTATGATCGTTGATAATTGCTATATGCTGTTGCTGTCTCTTTGAAGCATGCATTCTTTTTTCAATACCCTTTACTGTTCCAGATACAGATGCATAAATAGGCACATAAACACTTTTTCGTACTGCTAACTTTGTCCCAATACAGACATTATCTCCTTCTTTAACTAGAACATCAAAATCTGTCGCCATACCTACAACCAAAGGAATATAAACAACATCTGGATCTTCAATAGTTAAAATAGGTTTATCTTTCGTTAAACCTTTCTGACCATCAAGCTTTGCTTTTGCAATGCCAGATAAAATACTCATATTATCCCTCCATACTCCTAATATTTTTTTTATTATAACACTTAAATGACAATTTGAAAATAAAACTTTACGTTAATTTTTTCACACTTAAAATTTTTAAATAAACCCGAATTGCAAGCAGAAAGAGGAATTAAGATGAAAAAAATTTAATTTTTATAGA
>JAJQDJ010000305.1 GCA_021202205.1 Erysipelotrichaceae bacterium | reverse complement strand
AATGAATTTATTTAAAAATCTTTTAAATTTCTTCTTGACATTTTACCAGACGACTGACATAGGATACCAGGGAAAATAACCTGGTAATTGCATAGCTTCATAGTTAGAAAACATTGTGTCATGATAACCACTATAAGATATGGATATATCTTCTTCATTAATGAAACTATCAAATATAAGAGTTATATAATCCCCGTTTTGATTATAAGAAGTAAGATGTGGGGAAGAAATATTATTTATTTTATAATTATGATATAAGGTTAATATAAGATTGATTGGCTTTTAAATGCAATGTACCCTCTACATAAAGTTTTTCTTTTAATGATATATCTAGATCATAGCGACTGATAGTATAATCAATAGATTCATCATTATATATTGTCCTATCATTATTGTTTGACATATAATAGTTATAATCATCTGTATAATCATTATCATATAAAAGTCGATAAATACTTTGTGGTCTAAAGATTTGATAACCACAAATTCCTATAATTATCACCATTATAACAATAATATGCTTCTTTTGAACCCAATAATGACGATAATAGACTAATATAAAGATAATAAACCATCCTAATAATAACCATAATTTATATATTTCATTATTATAGCTATAAAGATTGTCCATGTTATAACCTATATTCATAAATAGAGAAAAAGGTAATGTCATGATTTGAAATACATGATTGATTGGTGTAATCCATTCAGGCATGAATAATAATAAATTAGCGACTCTAGATTGTATAATGTTCATTAACGGACTGACTAATAATATAAATATAAGCAAAGCTATCGATGAGCGAAACCTATTATCAAAACTTGATAACATCATAACGACAATAAAGCAAATGATTTCTGGTAATACAATATTCATAAGGTAGCTTACAATATAATAACTACTAAAATACACCAAACCAGTATTCATGATAAGACTGATAAATAATAATAGAATAGTGACAATATTATAAATAGCTAATAATATACTTAAAACTATGACAGCATATTTAGCATAACCTTGATTATATGATATATCTATTGTTTCTTCTTTTCTTTTCATATGTGAATAAGACACAATGGTTAAAGCAATAATTTCAGGAATAATAATGCCTAGTAAAAAACTTATCATATAAGTATTACTTAAATCCAATGTTGAATTATTTGTAAAACTTATAAACATTAAGATGATAAATATAAAATCAAATAGTATTAATAATGTACCTAATACAACAATAACATAAGTTTGACGATTTTCTCTTTTAGCAATAGCTTCTATTGTTTCACTTACATGATTGACTTTATCGCGAGTTAAAAAGATATAGGATAATATCATAAAAAGAACCATTTCAAAGAAAATAAATAAACACAACATTTAAAGTAATTCTGCTAATGTTGATCCCATACATATGGAAATGCCTAATATAAGTACAGTGGAAAGCATCATACATAAATAGAGATATCTTAATATTGTATTTTTAAAGAAAAGCTTAAAATATATTTTTAAAACATCCATACTAGAACCCTCCTATTTCTGATGCTTCATCTAAAATGAGTTTACCTATTTCTTCTATAAGTTTATCACATCCATATTGTTTATTATAACTATAAAGTTCATTATACAAATCATCATCCTATGATTTAACTTCATATAAGAAATTATTGACTGTAACTTCACTTTGATCACTCCAGCTTGTAAATGTACATAGTGTATTGACCAAAGATGGATTCAAATCATAACGATTAAGCATTTTATATTGTATATATGTACATAAATCAAAATATCCCTCAGATATGATAACATAATCATCAAAGATAGCACATTTCTCTATGGCATCAGATGTAATAAAAATTTTTTTTATTATCAAAGTCTGTTAAATCCATATGAAAAGTCTCTTTAAAGTTCTGTATTGTTTCATCAATATATGCTTGATGTTGTTCCATATAATCATCTTTAGTATAATCATAGCTTAAAGCTAGTGGATAATAGTTAATGATTTGAGAAGATGCTGTTTCAATACACCCACCAACCAATGTTAAACTATCGCTTGTGCCACTGTATATATTATCTAAATTTGTAATAATATTATAAGGTGCGTCTATAGTTATGTTAAAATTTGCATTTTCTATTCTATTATATGGATTATATCCATAATTGATTTGAGATACATCATTATTATTAAAATAAACAGACTTTTGTCCTGCCATTGGATACCAGGGAAAATATCCTGGTAATATGACAGCTTGATAGTTAGAGAAGAGATTATTATTGTATCCTTGATAAGATAAATTGATATCTATATCAGTGATATTTTCATTAAAAGTAAGAGTTATAAAATCTCTATCTTGTGTGTATGATTGTAATTGATTGGATGAGAGGCTTTTAATTTTATAGTTATGATAGAGGGTTAAAACAATGACATTGGTTGGTTGATTACAATGGATCTGTAAAAAGGCATCAACATAGAGTTGATCAGTAATTTTGATATTTAAATCATAACTACTAATCATATAATCGATGTCTTCATCTAAATAAACAACATCATTATCATCCATGCCATAATAATGATAATCAGCATATTGTCCATTCCATTTACTATCATGACGATAAACACTTTGAGGTTTATATATTTGATAACATCCTATACATATCAATATAATTGGAATAATACATCTTTGTTTCTTTTCTTTAAAATAATAATGATGATATACACATATGAATATAATAAACCAAAGCAATAATAGCCATAATTTGTATATTTCATTTTGATAACCATATAAACTATCAATACTATATACACCATTTTGAATAAAGAAGGTAAATGGTAAATGGATAATATTAATAATTGTATCTACAGGGATATATGGTTTATCAAACCATTCGAGAATTGTCATATATGGACTCATAAGTAGTATACTTAATATCAATAATAGAGATGATACTTTAAAAGAATTAATCATGGATATCATGATAACTAACATAAAAGATATGACTTGTGGTAATATAACATTCATGAAATAACTTATCATATAAGTTATATTGAGATATGATAATTCATGATTTTTAAATACTGTTATAAATAGTATGGAAATTAAGAATACATTATATAGTATAAGTAAAATAGCTAATACAACTACACAATTATTAAGATAAACCTTCTTTTCATGCAGCATTGCTTTAATGACTTCACTCATGCCATTTCTTCGATCATTAATCAAAAAGATATATGAAAATATCATAAAAATCATCGTTTCATAAAAGATAAAACGAACAATAAGATTAAAGATATAACTAAAACTCACACCCTGAACTATAAAAAAATACTAATAATAGAGTTGATACATACATGGATAAATAAAGCATCAATAAAAGTTTATTTTTAAAGAATATTTTAGTATGCATTCTTATTTTTATATTTTCCATACTGATACCTCCTGCTTTTACATTATTTAATAAAGGAATAAAAGTAAAAGTTTTTTGAATAACATGCAAAAATATTGAATAAGATGCATAAAAGCAAGCTTTAAGCTTGCTTAAGTGTTTGTTGTGGTAAAGTCATTTCAATAGTCGTTCCTTTATCTAATTCACTATTTAAGCGAATGGTTCCTTTATATAGTGATATAGTATGTTTAACAATAGCCAGTCCTAAACCTGTTCCCCCTCTAGCTTTAGAACGTCCTTTATCAACACGATAGAATCTTTCAAAGACTCTTGCTTGATCAGCCAATGGTATACCGATACCTGTATCTCTTACCACAACTTTCATAGCCTGACCTTGTTCTTCTATATTGATATAAACATGACCATGTTCTTTGTTGTATTTTATTGCATTTCCAATAACATTATTTAAAAGGGTATAAATCTGTTGATGATTACCAATATAAATCATATCATCAAAATCCTTGTGAATGGTAATATCATATTCAAGGATTTCTACTTCATAGCTTTCTAATACTTCATCAACAAGACTTTTCATCTTCATTGGCATCATATCTACTTCAACATCCATGCTTTCTATTCGTGATAATAATAATATATCATTAATCAATCCTGACATGCTATTGACTTCATTTTGTATTTTTAATAACATTTTTTTTTTTGATTTTCATCTTTAACGAGTCCTTGAGCCAATAAATCACTATATCCTCGGATAGATGTCATAGATGTTTTCAATTCGTGAGATACGTTAGAGAAGAATTCACTACGCATTTTTTCTGCTCTTTTAGCTGCAGTGACATCTACAAATAATAATGTTGTTCCTAAATCAGCTTTAGATATATAACAAGTATATATACTATGTTTAATTTTTATCGTGACTTCCTGAATGAGTATATCATTTTTTAGGGCATTAATTATATCAGGATAATACAAGTAATCAATAATAGAATCATTAGGCTGCATATTACCTAATATTTTTATAGCAGATGCATTAATACTGATAATACGATAATCTTTATCTAATAAGACAAACCCCTCATTCATTTGTTTGAGTATTTCCTCCATTTTACTACGTTCCAATTTCACTTCCTCAATTACTTTTCTTAGACGGTGTGATAAATTCTCAATAGTATCAACAATAACATTAAATTCAGCATAATTGTAACGTTTAAGATCAAATCTAAAGTCTTCGCTCATATGGTCTAAAGATTCACTTATTTCTATCATTGGTTTAGATATTTGATAAGCCAATCTTCTTGATAATATATAAGCTATAATAAAAGAAATAATAGTACTAATTGTAAAAGCAGGTAGTAATGATGGTAATTCATCAATGATACCATTATATGGCATGGATAAACGAATAATATAATGATTATGATAATAGGCAACATAGAGCATCTTTTCATCAGTTGTATCTGATTTTCTAGTTGCATAGCCAGTTCCACTGCATAAAGCTTCTTGAACTTCTTCACGATTATAATGATTTTCTGATACTATTTCACTGTATGTATCAGCAATCACATTACCTTCTTCATCAATAATACTTATTCTGGTATTACCTTTATAAGCCAAAGGATTTAATTCTTCTATTTGTTCATCTAAAGGCTGATCATAATCAATCGCATAATCAATCAATTTAAAAGAATAAAGCATCTCCTGCTGCGTAGTTGTAAGGAGTGTATTTGAAATTAAAGTAGCTGAAATAAAGCAGCTACTTAATAGTGTGACGATTAAAACAATAATGAAATATCTTAAGATTGATTTAGTCATTGACTTCATCCTTTTCAATAAAGCGATAACCAACAGATCTTATTGTCTTAATATATTTATCGCCATCATCATTCAATTTCTTTCTAAGGGAGCGAATATGCACATCCAAAGCTCTTGATTCACCTATAAAATCATATCCCCAAATATTATTCAACAATTCATCTCTTTCTACAACACGTTCTTTATTTTCTATTAAATATAATAATAATTGATATTCTTTATGAGTTAATTCTAATGGCTCATGATTAAATTCAACCGTATGAGTGGATTTATCAATGAGAAGTGTTGCTGTTTTAATGACTTTAGATTGAGGTTGAACTCTTCTAAGCAGAGTGCGTACACGAGCGCACAATTCAAGTACCCCAAAAGGTTTTGTCATATAATCATCGCTGCCACTATCTAAACCATGAATTTTATCTAACTCACTATCCTTGGCACTTAAAATAAGAATTGGCATACGCGTATTTGTTTCTCTTATTTTTTTTACAGCAGTGATACCATCCATTTCATCCATTTCATCCATTTGTGGTAGCATCACATCAAAGATAGATAAATCAGGTGCATCTTCATTTATAGCAGTTAAAGCAACAATAGCATTATCAAATAATGTCACTTGATAACCATTAGATTCTAAGGATAATTTTACTATTTCCTGAATATTTTCATCATCCTCTATGACAAATATGCGTTCGTTCATTGTTTACCTCCTAAATAATTCTTTTATCGTTGACAGCTCCAGTTTCACGAAATTCAAGCCATTCGCATGTATTAACTGCATGATCACCTATCTTTTCTAAGTATTTAGCAATCATTAAGAAACTAATACATGTATCTATATCTTCATTACTTTGTTTCATAATATCAACAATTTCCATTTTTACCTCATTAAACAATTCATCTACTTCATCATCCATCTTAACAACCATTTTAGCCGCCGTTAAATCTTGTTTAATAAACGCATCTATTGCTTCATGAACCATGATTCGAGTTTTCTTAGCCATTGTAGGAATATGTTCTACAGTACGATATGTGGCATGTTCACCATCCATATATAA
>JAJQDJ010000135.1 GCA_021202205.1 Erysipelotrichaceae bacterium | reverse complement strand
AATCCTCATAAAATCAATGTTTTTTTATTTTAATGACGCACACGGTGCAAATGAGATTTTTATTTAATATATGGCTCCTGAGAACCACATATACCACAAGCATTCACATCAGTATCCAAAACAACACTACGCATAACATTGCCTCCTTACTCCCATTATAAAGCCACTTATACATTCATTTCAACAAACTTCATCATACAAAATAATACATCTTTCAACTATGATTTTTTATCTAATGCTTTTTGTCTTAATTCTTTAACTTCATGAGGCTTCAAGCGACGATATTCGCCTGGCTTTAATCCATTAAGATTGATATCTCCAATTTGCATACGATGCAATCTCTTAACATCAAAGCCAACAGTTTCGAACATCTTTTTTATTTGACGATTTTTACCTTCTACAAGTTTTACCATTAATCTAGAAGAATGATGTTCTTCATCTTGGCTAACCAATTTCATGCGACATGGAATGGTTTTGACACCGTCTAAATAAATTCCTTTTTGCAATTGAGATATCGTTTTTTTAGTAATAAGACCTTGAATAGTCACATCATATATTTTTTCCAAATGTGAAGAGGGATGCATCATAAGATTTGCAAACTCTCCATCATTACTTAAAAAAAGTATACCTGTCGTATCATAATCCAAACGTCCAATAGGATAAATTCTTTCTTTTACCTCATTAAAATAATCAATAACAGTTTTTCTATCCAACTCGTCAGATAGCGTGCATATGCAACCCTTAGGTTTATAGAAAACATAATAAACTTTATCTTCTTTTTCTATTGGTTTACCGTCAATTGTAATAAAATCCCCACTCTTGACTTTAAAACCCATTTCTATAATCTTTTCCCCATTTACTTCTACGCGACCTTGACGTATAAGATCTTCAGCTTTTCTTCGACTTGTATAACCACTCGCAGCTATCACTTTCTGTAATCTTTCCATTAACTTAATCCCGCCCCTCTCATCCATTATACACAGATTTTAAATTTACTCAATCTTTTTTTATCCGAGGTAGTTCAACCGTTAATCATTTCGCCAAGTAGGATAGAAAAGTAGTGAAAAATGGCAGAAAATGCATTTTCACTTGTTGTTTCATATACAATTTGGTTATTTATTATAATACTTATGATATTATTTTCTATCATATAACTGACATTTTGATTATTTTCACAATTATAATACAAATCTTCATCAATAAGGAATGAATGACCATGGTAATTATATATACCTTTGTGTAAAACAAGTATACTCTAATATTTATCAAAACATTCTTCATACTTTTGTTGATGGAAGGAAAAATCATCTCCACAATTAAAAGTAACAATCACTAACGATACATCATTTTTAATGGCACGTGTGACTAAAGTACGTTTGGCTTTTTGGGTATAACCCGTTTTCCCACCAACACAATATTCATACATAAATAGCAACTTATTTTTATTAGTCCATGTACCATTGCCATCTTCTCTTTGATAATTTGTCTGACTCACAATATCATTGAATATAGGATTTTGACTACAATAACTCATCAATAATGCCATATCATATACTGTTGATTGATTGCCTTCATCTTCTTCATCTAATCCTGTTGGATTGGAAAAATGAGTATGAATCATTCCTATTTCTTCAGCCTTAGCATTCATCATATCCACAAAAGTTTCAATATTACCACCAATATTCTTTGCACACACCAAACTAGCATCATTACCTGATCTTAATAATATTCCATGCAACAAATCTCTTAAAGAAATAGTATCACCTATATGTATATAGACACCACTACCCCAAGCATCATTAACTTCCTCGCCAATTGTATAAACATCATCCAAATCACCATTTTCAATAGCAATAATAGCTGTCATAATATTTGAAATTGATGCAACACTTTGTATATAATCTATATTTTGTCCTTCTAATACTGTTAGATTTAAAGAATCCATAACAATATACGCTTTTCCACTAAATTCGACAGCATGAACATTTATCAAAGATAATATAAAACATAAAATTATTAATATTTTTTTCATGATATCACCATATTATTATATGAAAAAAAGAGTAGAATATTTCTACTCATAACGATTTTCATTTTCTTCAATACATTTTTGAATACGTGATTGCACTTCTTGAGCAATTTCTGTTGTATTCATATCTTTATAATCTTCATAATATAACGGTTTTAAATAATGAACTTGTGCATCAACTTTTTTAATTGAATTATTATCAAAAACTTTATAACAATCTATCATAGCCACTGGAACAATAGGTTTTATAGCATTGGTAGCTACTTTAAAGGTTCCTCCTTTGAATTCTAGCATCTTATTTTTCTGACGGCAACGTGTTCCTTCAGGGAATATAAGATAATTTGTACCTTCCTGTAACTCTTTAGAAACCTGTCTAATCATTTTTACTTGTGAACGAAGATTATCACGATCAATACTGATAAACTCAAGCAACTTAATACAATCACCTATTACTATAACATCTAGTAATTCCTGTTTTACAACAGCTTTATAAGGCTTTTCCAATGTTTCAAATATAATCAAAGGATCAAATAATCCCTGATGATTAGGAGCCAATAGATATCCCTGTTCTGCAGGCAGATTTTCCATGCCAAAACCATGAAAATTGACATTGGCTTTATTAACAACTTTATGAGAAACATTTTGAATAAAAGTAAATCTTTCTTCAAAGGTTGTATCTTCAATATGTTTATTATAATATCTTATTTTCATTAGCCATCCAGGAATACGAAATAAGACTTTGAATACAATTAAAATAATTCTTTTCATAAATTTCCTCTTTGATATATTTCTAATTGAAATGTTTCTTTTTGTTTGGTTTCAACAAGTTGAAAGCCATATTCAGTAAAATCAGGAAAATATGTTTCTCCACTATAATCTCCTGGAATTCTAGATATAAGTAATTGATCAACATAAGGCAATGCTTGTTTATATATAGAAGCACCACCTGTAATATAAAGATCTTTATTATTAGATTTATATTCTTGAATAACATCCATGAGTGATGTCCTTACTTCTACGCATTCATCATCAAATTTATCAAAGCATACAACAATATTATGACGTTTTGGTAAAGGTCTACCAATAGCTCTATAAGTTGTATAACCCATACAGATTGTTTGATGAATAGTGGTTTCTTTAAAGTGTTTCATATCTTCCTTATTGTTCCATGGGATACCATTAGGTGAATCATTTTTACCAATTAATTGATTTTTATCCATTGCGACAATAATACTAATCATTAGACACTCACCTTTCCTCTTAGACGTCCATGACTTTGATAGTTTTCTATTTTGATATCATTAATCGTAAAATCATAAATAGATGTAATATCTGGATTGAGTTTTAACTGACATAATGGTAATGGTTCCCTTGAAATCTGTTCTTTAACAACATCAAAGTGATCTTTATAGATATGTAAATCACCAAATGAATGAACAAATTCCTTAGCCTCATAACCACATACCTGTGCTAACATAGATGTCAACAAGGCATAAGATGCAATGTTAAAAGGAACACCTAAAAAAGTATCGGCACTTCTTTGATAAAGCTGACAAGACAAATATTTCTTATCATTAGATACGTAAAACTGTAAAAATGCATGACATGGTGGCAAAGCCATTTGATCCACTTCAGCTGGATTCCATGCACATATAATATGCCTACGAGAAAACGGATTGTTTTTTAGTGAATCTACAAGTCTTTCTAATTGGTCGATGCCTTCTTCATTAAAATTTCGCCATTGTCTGCCATAAACCGGCCCTAATTCTCCATATTTTAAAACAAATGGATCATTGGCATCCAATTCTTTGATTTTTGCAACAAATTCTTCCAATGTTTCACCATGATAATCTTCAGAGTTCTTAAATATTTCATAAGGCCATTCATTCCATATTTTAACATTTCTATCTACTAAATATTTAATATTCGTATCACCTTTAATAAACCATAATAATTCTTCAGCAATTGGCCTTAAAAACATTTTCTTAGTTGTTAATAAAGGAAAACCTTCTCTTAAATCATAACGATTCTGATAACCAAAAACACTTCTGGTACCTGTTCCTGTACGATCGTCTCTGTCTTCACCATTATCTAAAATATATTGACACATATCTAAATATTGTTTCATATATAACCCTCCTTAAAGTATTATAACGAATTCATAGTCATTTGTCATTGAAAAATCAAATGATTTCTTTCACAAGAAATTTTTGATATGTCTTATCGATGCCAATAGCACCTAATGGTGCTGTTATAAGAATAGCTAAAACAGCTACCGATAAAATCATTGAACCACAAGATAAACCTAATGATAAAGGAACTGATCCAATAGCAGCCTGGACGGTGGCTTTTGGTAAGTAGGCAATAACACAAAACATTCTTTCTTTAATAGTAAGATTTGTGCCAATCAAACATATCCAAACACCTACAGCACGAACAATCAAAGCAATAAATATCATAATGATTGCAGCAATACCTGTGGCAAAGGCATATCGTATATCCACTGCTGCTCCTACTAAGACAAATAACATGATTTCGGCAAACAACCACAACTTACCCATCATATCAGCTAAAGATGAAGATGTCGAAAGAGAACTTGTTATCTTAATCACACAAGACAAAGATACCACTGCAAGTAATCCCGATAAAGAAACATAATCCTCTAACCATGTTTCTACACTCATTAATAAAAAAGCTAATCCCATAATAATGATAATCTTCATACTATTTTGAATTTTTTGATGTTTAAACAACCATGCCAAAGCCAATCCTGCAATCATACCTAATCCAATCCCTAAAATAATAGAAACAGGAATATTGATAAAATTCATTACACTTACATGCCCTCCTTGCACCATAGTCACAAACGTTGAAAATAATACAATCACATAAATATCATCACAAGATGCTCCCGCTAAAATCATTTGTGGAATAGCTTTTTTTGTACCATATTTATTTTCAATTAAATATACCATTCTAGGTACAACAACTGCTGGTGATACAGCTGCTAAAACAGCACCCATTAATGCTGCTTCTAATCTAGTCACACCTAAAATCATTGGTGCAAAAATAATATATGCTATCAATTCAAAAGTAGCTGGTAAAAAAGCCATCAATATAGCTGGCCTTCCGACCTTTTTTAGATCTTTTAAATTTAATGTTAAACCAGCTTTAATCAATATAATAATCAAAGCTATTTGTCTTAACTGTGATGAAATGTTTAGGATATTATCATCTAATACATTTAAAACATAAGGTCCTAAAACAATACCAGTAACAAGTAACCCAATAATTCTTGGTAACTTCAATTTTTCTACAATACTAGCTAAAGATAAACCCACTAAAATCATTAGTGCTAAAGATGCTAACATAATTTCCCCTCCTAAATGAAAAGGCTGATGGCCACAACAAAAAAATGTTGTAGATGTCATCAGCCTATAGCAGTTCGAGTTTTCTCAGGGAGACAAGCATTCCCTGTAAAGATACTACCATACTTTTAACATTTATTCAATAACTTTAACACATCGTGCACGATAATCTTCCATCATTTCCTTAAATATTTCACCACTTGTTGGAGGTGTATATGTAACGGCATTGGCTCCCGCTTCAATAACACTTTTAATTGTGTCATCTGTTGGTCCACCTGTTGCAATAATAGGAAATTTTGAATCAATTTTTCTTAACGCCTTCACAATTTCTGTTGTATTTTTTCCACCTGATACATTTATAATCTTTGCACCAGTATGGAGCATGCGCTCTTCTAATGGCTCATCCATTGAAACAATTGTTAAAACAATTGGGATATCTAAAAAGCTAGAAAGTTCCTGAACAAATTCTGTAGTTGTTGGAGCATTTAATACAACAGCACTTGCACCATTGAGTTCTGCATCCATAGCAATCTTATGCACACGAGGTCCTGATGTTGTACCTCCTCCAACACCCGCAAAAACTGGCTTTTGAGCCACTTCAATAATAGATTTTGTGATTTGCATGGTCGGTGTAAAAGGATATACAGCAATAACCGCATCAGCGTTACAATTCGCAATAATGGCGACATCTGTAGAAAATACCAATGATTTGATGCGTTTACCATTGACAACAATACCACTGGCTTCATAGATACATTGAGGCACTTTAATCGTATGACGTAAAGTTGAATCAACATATGGGACTTGTTTACTCATTTTTTTCACTCCTTATATCTATTGGTAGTGTCAAAGCTTGGTATAATATTTAGGCTTTTCACTACCTGTTCCTT
>JAJQDJ010000281.1 GCA_021202205.1 Erysipelotrichaceae bacterium | reverse complement strand
ACCCGTAAAGTCATTAACATATAATTTCTTAAAAATAAACTTAATGACATTGCTTCAAAGTGATCTTTTTTCTTGCATATATTAATTGATTATCTTGAGTTTGTTGATAGGTAAAACCATCAATTGTTATTTGCTTTAAATCTTCTAATGTGGTTATTTCATTGGCTATCATGGTATTGAGCATCATGCCTCTAGCTTTTTTTATAATTGTAGCATTTCTTTTGATTTTATTATCTTGATATTCGATAAAATCAATAAAATAATAAGGACGACGAATCATTTTATTGAATTCATGTGAGGCTAAAGATATCATGACATCTTCATTTTCGAAATATTGATAAACTGATGTATACCAATAATCATATAAATTGATATCATTGGGTTTCATAGTCATATCTAAACGATAAGGTGTAATCAAAGTATTATATTCTAATACACCATACAATGCTGATAAAATATTAATGTTACTAAGATAATCCTGATGTTTGATAAGATTATCTTTATCCAATTGTTTAAACACCGTACCAGAATATAATTCAATTGCACAAGCTTCTTTATATTCATCATGATAATAACTATAAACTTTAGATACTTGCCTGCTATTAATCTTCATTAATTGACACAACTTTTCGTCATTGTATTGTTGTAAGATGTTTTTAAGATAATTTGTTTCTTGTGGATACAATAAAGAAGAACCTTGAAATACTGTTTTCTGATATTTCATGGTCTTGCTAGGAGCAATAATAATTTTCATAAACTTCACCATAAAAATTATAACATGATTTCTTTTTAAAATAAATCATGTTATAATCCGTAAGGGTGAAAAATATGAATACAATAATTATAAATAAGATACTTATGCATATGATGGACTTTGAACATAGAAAGATTTATCATTCTAAAGAGTTTGTGGATATGAATGAAACCAATATTGATTACTATCGTAAAAAAGTAGAGAAAGCATTAACATCTCCAGCTATGAAAGAATTAACAGTAGGTAGTTTACATGAACTCATGCTAAGAAGTGATAAGATGTGTGAAAGTGATGAAGAATTTATTAAACAAGCCAGTGATATTACTGATAAACTATTTACTTTAGGATCAGTTATTGAAGAAATGCCTAGTTGTAATGTTCTTTTTGTAGATTGTTATAAAGATGGTGAAAAAATCATAGCTGTCTTAAAATTGAATTATCGTACAATTGATATGAGTGTAGTTGAAGATGGATTAGTACGTATTACTAAGCAACAAGTTTTACCAACCCAAGGAGCAAGTGTTGATGAAGCTATTATTATGAATTGTGATAGTAAGAAACTTTATCTTATTGAAAAGAAATATACAATTGATGGTAAAAAGGATTTTTATTTGAATGCACAATGGATCAAAGGTGAAGAAGCTTTAACCGATAAGCAAAAAATTTCGACAATGACAAAAGTCATTAAAAAAATGGATGATCTTTATCAAGTCAATGATGGAAAAGCATTACCATTGATGAAAAGTGAAATACAGGAAAAAGTTGATACCAATCAACCTGTGAAACCATTAGAAATTGTGCGTAAAGTATTAGAAAAAGATTATCAAGCTCAAGAAGAAAGTGAAACGATGATGAAAGATCTAGGAATAGATGAAGATTCGGAAGTTGAAAATGTATCAATACCTTCTATTGATACATGTAAATTGGTATTAGATGATGATATTGAAGTTAAATTACCAGTTGATGAATATTTAAGTGGTCAAAGGATACAAAAGATAAGACAGGAGGATGGTAGTTATCAAATTATCCTCAAAGATGTCAATGAAATCGTTATAAAGTAGGGGTGATATCACACCTGCTTTTTTTGATAGTAAAAATGAATTGTTAATGATTTTTAATATGAATTCATATATAATAAAATTACGGAGGAGGTTTTATTATGACCAAATTAGACGATTTTTTAATTCAGCTTTTTCATGAAGGGAATTGCCTTGAAGCATACCGCATTTTTGGGGCACACATAGGTGAAGAAGATGGTGTTAAAGGTGTAAGATTTACAGTTTATGCACCAAATGCTAAGAGTGTTCAGGTTATTGGAGATTTCAATAAGTGGAATGGTGAAGAGCATGTAATGGAGAAATACAATGATGGTGGTATTTATACTTTATTTATTCCAAAATTAAAACAATATGCAGTGTATAAATATCGTATAGAAACGCAATCTGGTAATTATGTTGAGCGTGCGGATCCATATGCTTTCTTTAGTGAGCTTAGACCTGGTACAGCTTCTAAAGTGTATAAAATGGATGGTTATCGCTGGAATGACAAATGTTGGATGAATAAGCGTACTAAAAACTTTGATAAGGTTCTCAATATTTATGAAGCAAATATTGGTTCTTGGAAGCTTAAGAAAGAATTTACTGAAGAAGAAGATGGAGAATTTTATAGTTATGAAGAAATGATTGATGAAATCATTCCTTATGTTGTAGAACAAGGTTTTTCTCATATTGAATTAATGCCTTTGAATGAATTCCCATTTGATGGATCATGGGGTTATCAGCCTACTGGTTATTTTAGTGCTACAAGTCGTTATGGACACCCTAAACAATTGATGCATTTTATTGCAGCATGTCATAAGAATAATATTGGTGTCATTATGGACTTTGTACCTGCTCATTTTGTTAATGATGCTCATGGTTTAAGAGAGTTTGATGGTGGTTTTGTATATGAATATCCTGATATCAATTTAAGATATACAGAATGGGGTAGTAGCTATTTTGATTTAGGAAGAGCTGAAGTTAGAAGTTTTATTATGTCAGCTGTTCATTTTTGGTGTAACTATTTCCATGTTGATGGTATTCGTTTTGATGCTATTAGTAATTTGATTTACTGGGGTGGCAATAAAGAACGTGGTGTTAATGATGGTGCTGTGGAATTAATGAAACGTATGAATAATCATATGAATGGTTATTTCCCTAGTGTTATGATGATTGCTGAAGATTCTTCAGATTATCCTGGTGTAACAAGATCTCCAGATTATGGAGGATTAGGTTTTGATTATAAATGGGATTTAGGATGGATGAACGATACTTTGGCTTATTTCAAAAAAGATCCAGTATTCCGTCAATATGATGATACACATAATAAACTCACATTTTCTATGATGTATTTCTATGGTGAAAATTATATCTTACCATTTTCACATGATGAAGTCGTACATAGTAAAGGAACTATATTAGATAAAATGTGGGGCGATAATGATCAAAAATTTGCTCAAGTTAAGGATTTATATCTTTATATGATGACCCATCCAGGTAAGAAATTAAACTTTATGGGTAATGAATTAGCAGAATATAAAGAATGGGATGAGAAGAAGGCTTTAGGATGGAATATCTTAACATATCCACAACATGATTCGTTCCATCGCTATTTTAGAGATTTGAATCATATTTTACTAGAACATCCTGCTTTATATGAAAGAGACTATGGACCAGAAGGTTTTGAGTGGTTGGTTGTAGATGATAAGAAACAAAGTGTCTTTGCATATGCTCGATATGATGCTTTAGGGGAAGATGTTTTGGTATGTGTTATGAACTTTATTGGTAATGAACATCATGGCTATCAAATACCAGTTCCAATAGCAGGAACATATAAGGAAATTATTAATACAGATACGGATTATTACACAGGTAAAAATATTGTTAATAAACGTGCAATAAAGTCTAAAAAAATCTTAGTGAATGGTAAAGAAAATTCAATTTCTATTGACATTGCGCCATTTTCAGGTATGATATTCTCGTTAAAGACTAAAACAAAGTAAGGAGAATATTATGTTTAAAACAAAAGAAGAATTTAAATATGAGTTTTCGAAAAGAATTATAGAAGCTTATGGTCGTACTGTAGAAGAATCACATATAACAGAAAAGTTTATGGTATTGGAAACTATGGTAAGAGATTATGCATCAGTGAACTGGGCTATGACTAAAATGGCTACGAGAACGAATTATCAAAAACAAGTTCATTATTTTTCAATGGAGTTCTTGATTGGTCGTTTATTAGTTAATAATATGATGAATTTAGGTATATATGAAATTGCTAAAGAAGGTTTAGCTGATTATGGCATTAATATTCATGATTTGGAAGAACTAGAAACTGATGCTGGATTAGGTAATGGTGGTTTAGGTAGATTAGCTGCTTGTTTTATGGATTCACTAGCATCTTTATCTTATCCTGCTTTTGGTAATACGATTCGTTATGAATATGGTTTATTTAAACAAAAGATTGAAAATGGTTATCAAGTAGAAGTACCTGATCAATGGTTAAAGCTTGGTAATATGTGGGAAATTAGAAAACCTAAACATGCTGTTGATGTGAAGTTCTACGGACACACTGTATGGAATTCTAAAACTGGTAAATGGGATCATGTTGATGCTGAATGTGTCAGAGCTGTTCCTTATGATATGCCTATTGTAGGTAATGATACAACTGTTACCAATACATTACGTTTATGGCATGCAGAACCAAGCGAAAATATTCCATCTAATAAAGATTTTAGACAATATGCAACAGAAGTTAGGGATATTTGTCAAACACTATATCCAGATGATTCTACATTAGCTGGTAGAACATTACGTTTAAAACAGCAATACTTCTTTGTATGTGCAGGTTTAACAGCTATTGTTAAAGCTCATTTACGTGTTTATCCATCATTGGATAATTTCCATGAAAAGAATGTTATTCAATTAAATGATACACACCCTGTATTGGTTATTCCAGAATTAATGAGAATTTTAGTTGATGATTATAACATGGAATGGGAAGATGCATGGCATATTACAACACATACATGTGCTTATACAAACCATACTATTTTAGCTGAAGCCTTAGAAAAATGGCCTGTAGATACTATGCGTACATTACTTCCAAGAATCTATCAGATTATTGAAGAAATCAATCGTCGTTTTATTGGTTTTGTTAAACAATATAGTGACAATAATAATGATTTACTTAATCGTGTTATGATTATTAAAGATGGTCAGGTTCATATGGCTCATTTAGCTATTGCTGGAAGTTTCTCAGTCAATGGAGTTGCTCAGTTACATACTAATATCTTGATTAATCAGGAAATGAAAGATTTCTATTATTTATATCCTGATAAATTCAACAATAAGACCAATGGTATTACACATCGTCGTTGGTTGGCTTATTCAAATCCTGAATTAACAGAATTATTGAATGAAACAATTGGTGATGATTGGATTAAGCATCCAGAAAAATTAGAAAATCTCATGCCTTATGTTGATGATTCAATTGTTCAAGGTAAATTCCACAACGTTAAACGTCAAAGAAAACAAGTATTGGCTGATTATATCTTAGAACATAATGGTATTGAAGTAGATGTTGATAGTATCTTTGATATTCAAGTAAAGAGATTACATGCTTATAAACGTCAATTATTAAATGTTATGCATATCATTTACCTATATCAGGAAATGAAAGCTAATCCAAACTTCAGAATCTATCCAAGAACATTCATCTTTGCTGCTAAAGCAGCTCCAGCTTACTATTTTGCTAAAAAAGTTATTAAGTTAATTAATAGCGTAGCTGATGTTGTAAACAACGATCCAGATACAAAAGATTACTTGAAAGTCGTATTTATTGAAAACTATGGTGTGACGATTGCTGAAAAGATTATGCCTGCTGCAGATGTATCAGAACAAATCTCAACAGCTGGTAAAGAAGCAAGTGGTACTGGTTGTATGAAGTTTATGATGAATGGTGCTATTACGATTGGTACATTGGATGGTGCTAACGTTGAAATTGATGAGCGTGTTGGTCGTGACAATATTGTTATCTTTGGTTTGAAGGATAATGAAATTAATGATTTAAGAAATAGTGGACGCAATAATGCCTGGGATTATTATAATAATGACCCAAGAATTAAACGTGTTGTTGATTCATTCGTTGATGGTACATTCCATTCTTCTAGAGAAGAATTTAGAATGATCTTTGATGAATTGATGAATCGTAATGATGAATATTTCTTATTTGCTGACTTTAACTCATATATTGATGCACATGCAAGAATTGAAACATTATATAAAGATCAAGCTAAATGGGCTCATATTTGCTTAGTTAATATAGCTCAATCTGGATATTTCTCTAGTGATAGAACAATTGAAGAGTATGTCAGAGATATTTGGAAAATTGATCGTGTAAGAAGATAAAAACTTAATTTAAATAATTCTTGAACAGGAATTTCTAAAGAATTCCTGTTTTTATGCTTTAGAAGCATAGTTTAATATGAAATACCCGAATTGCAAGCAGAAAGTGGAATTAAGATGAAAAAAATTTAATTTTTAT
>JAJQDJ010000216.1 GCA_021202205.1 Erysipelotrichaceae bacterium | reverse complement strand
ATTGCGCTATTTTCACTAATTAATTATTGAAATTGAAGTGCGAAACTTGAGTTAAGAAATATAAAAGTGAAACACTTATTTTAGTGGCTACATTTTTCTATTTGTTTAGAAACTTTACGATTAGTTTTGCGCCAGCTTTACCAATATTAATTATTGGTATGATGTTTCAGGGTATATCTTATGGAATGTTTACAGCTACTATTACCTATTATTTCAATGATTATCTAACTCAAAATGATCAAATGATGGGGCAAACATTAATTGCGATGATGACTACAGGATTGGGTTCTTTTGCAGGTAATGTAATAGGTGGTGTATTGCAGGATACATTTGGCTTGATGAGTTTGAAAATATTTGCTTGTACACTAACTGTTATAGGTTTTATGATTATGTTTATGACTTTAAGAGATAAAACAGGAAAAGTTGTTACTGCAAAATAATTTTTAATTATAATGAGGGAGGAAGATGGATTTGAAAGGATTACAGATGAAGTACAATTTTGTCCATATTTTATATTGGATAACATCTTGTACTGTATATGGTTATGTAGCAGTGTATTTACAATACAAGGGATTGAGTAATACACTTATTGGTATAGTTACTGGAGGAGCTGCTTTGTCATCTGTTTTTGTTTCACCATTTATTTCTTCGCTATTATCAAAAATTAAAGGTTTAACCATTAAGAAATTGATGACAGTTATTTATGGATTGATGTTTATATTTTTTGAATCGATGAATTTATTACAATTACCTACATTTTTATTGATGGGATTATATATTGCCTTGATTTGTATGATGGCATCAGTGTTACCTATTTTATCTATGATATGTATGAATTATATTAAAGGTGGACAGTATGTAGATTTTGGATTATCAAGAGGTATGGGGTCATTATCTTATGCTATTAGTGCATTCGTATTGGGGCAACTTATTGAGATAATCAATGCTTCCATTATAGGGTGGGTTCATTTAATAGCTTCGCTTGCGTTATTAGCCTTGTTGTATTCAATGCCTCATAGTGATATTCAAAGTGATGATTCAGCAAAAGAAGAAGGATCAGTTTTTGATTTATTTAAGAAATATAAAGTATTTGTATTAATATTATGTGCTTTTGCATTTCAGTTTGGTGCAGCCTCTTCACTTTCTACTTATTTAGTTAATATTGTTACAAATTTAGGTGGTAGTACATCTTTATATGGTGTAGCTATATTTGCTATGGCAGCAAGTGAATTACCATTTATGGCCATTACCCATACATTGCTTAAGAAATATAAGAGTGAAACCATTATACTTGTAGCATCATTCTTCTATTTATTAAGAAACTTCACGATTAGTTTTGCGCCAGCTTTACCAATATTGATTGTTGGTATGATGTTCCAGGGTATTTCTTATGGCATGTTTACTGCAACAATTTCACATAACATGATAATAAATTGAAATAAATCAGGATATGTAACCATAGTTCACCTCAAGCAGTTTGTATTTCTCGAACGAGATTACATATCAGCATCACTGCAATTATGCTGATAGACTAAAGATTAACAACCGCCTATCACCTATGATAGTTCCTCAAAACAATTATATCATATATTAGTAATATACAAAATAATAAATTGCTATAAATAATTAATAAATAAATTAAAAGCAAATATTTTTGGCCAGACCATTGCAAAAATCTTTAAAATATGTATAATAAAAGTTAAAAGGAACTATCGATAAGCAACTGTTTTCCAAGTAAAACTAAATTTGGATAATCGCCCATTGTTTACTAGGCTTAGGGCGATTATTTTTTATGTAGAAATATACCGAGATAAAAAATAATAAATTTAATAAAAAACTCTTGCATCATAAGAATGTTTTGGCTATACTATATACTTGAAAAATGAAGGGAATGAGAAGTATGAATGCGAAAACTATGGCACAAAAACATATGATTGATAATAATACTTTTTATTCTTATTTTTTATATTTGGTGGGACATATCATTTAATTTGATATGTTTTTTTATGAGTATAGGAGGCACTTATGAAGGCTTATTTAATTTTAGAAGATGGTCATGTTTTTGAAGGTGAACATTTTGGAGCTGAAAAAGAAGTTGTGAGTGAATTTGTTTTTAATACATCTATGACAGGTTATTTAGAAGTATTAACAGATCCCTCATATGCAGGTCAAAGTGTTGTCATGACTTATCCATTAATAGGAAATTATGGGGTATGCTTAGAAGATCAGGAATCTAAAAAACCATATGTTGAAGGTTTTGTAGTGAATGAATTAGCTCGTTTAGGTAGTAATTTTAGAAAGAATCTAGATTTAGAAGAATATTTATTGCAACACGATATTCCAGGTATTCAAGGTATTGATACAAGATATTTGACTAAGCTTATTAGAACTGATGGTTGTATGAATGGTATGATTACAACAAATCATTATGATAACTTAGATGAAGTGATGGAACGCATTAAAGCTTTTAAAGTGACAGGAGTTGTAGCACAAACAACATGTGATGAACCTTATACTATCAGTGATGGGGATTTAAAGGTTGCTTTATATGATTTTGGTGCAAAAAATAACATTGGTAAAGAATTAGCGAATAGAGGATTTGCAGTCACAATTTATCCAGCATCTACAAAAGCTTCTATTATATTAAATGAAAACTACGATGGTATTATGTTATCAAATGGACCAGGGGATCCTGAAGAATGTGAAGATATTATCCACGAAATGCAAATTCTTGCGAAAAGTGGAAAACCAATTTTTGCGATTTGTTTAGGACATCAATTAATGGCTTTGGCTCATGGCTTTAAAACTGAAAAGATGGTTTATGGGCACCATGGGGCTAATCATCCAGTCAAAGATTTGAATACAAATACAGTTTACATATCTACACAAAATCATAACTTTGTGGTTGTGGAAGATCAAATAGATTCAAATATTGCGAAACCTTGGTTTAAAAATGTCAATGATGGAACAATTGAAGGTTTAGAATATATTAATGAAAATATTCGAACTGTACAATTTCATCCCGAAGCATGTGCTGGACCTTTAGATACAGGTTTCTTATTTGATGAATTTATTGAAATGATGGGAGGTCATCCAAATGCCTAAAAGACAAGATATTAAAAAAGTATTGGTCATTGGTTCTGGACCAATCATCATTGGACAAGCGGCAGAATTTGATTATGCAGGTACACAGGCTTGCCGTGCTTTAAAAGAAGAGGGCATGGAAGTAGTACTGATTAACTCTAACCCTGCAACAATTATGACTGATAAAGATATTGCTGATAAAGTTTATATTGAGCCTTTAACAGTACCAGTTGTCAAACATTTAATAGAAGTCGAAAAACCCGATTGTATATTACCAACATTAGGTGGTCAAAATGCTTTAAATATAGCAATGGCTTTAGCAGATGAAGGGTTCTTAAAAGCTCATGATGTAGAAACTATAGGAACAAATACAGATACTATTAAACTAGCTGAAGATAGATTAGAATTCAAAAATTTAATGGAACGCATTCATGAACCAGTGGCTGCATCTGTTGTTGTTAATCATGTCGATGACGCTTTAGATTTTGCAGCTGAAATAGGTTATCCCGTAGTTGTAAGACCAGCTTATACATTAGGAGGTACTGGTGGAGGTATTGCTCATAACGAAAAAGAACTTCATGATATTTGTGGTAATGGTTTAAGATTATCAAGAGTATCTCAATGTTTGATAGAAAGATGCATCGCAGGATGGAAAGAAATCGAATATGAAGTGATGCGTGATGGCCATGGTAACTGTATTACGGTATGTAATATGGAAAATCTAGATCCTGTTGGTGTTCATACGGGTGATAGTATTGTTGTGGCACCATCTCAAACTTTAGCTGATAAAGAATATCAAATGCTTAGAAGATCTGCTTTAAATATTATTACAGCTCTTAATATTAAAGGTGGATGTAATGTTCAATTTGCATTAGATCCAGATAGTTTTGAATATATTGTTATTGAGGTTAATCCTCGTGTTTCACGTTCTTCAGCTTTAGCATCTAAAGCTACAGGTTATCCGATTGCTAAATTAGCTGCTAAAATAGCATTGGGATATACATTAGATGAAATTGTGAATGCTGTTACAGGAAAAACATATGCATCTTATGAACCAGCATTAGATTATATAGTATGTAAGATTCCAAAATGGCCATTTGATAAATTTGTAGGGGCATCTAGAGAATTAGGAACACAAATGAAAGCAACTGGAGAAGTTATGAGTATATGTAATAACTTTGAAGGAGCTTTAATGAAAGCTATTCGTTCTTTGGAACAAAATGTTTATGATTTACATTTAAAGGAAATAGATTGTTTAGATCATGATCAATTAAGAAAGAAACTTAAAGATGTTGATGATCATCGTATCTTTGCGATAGCTGAAGCTTTAAGAAAAGGTATTAGCGAAGAAGAAATTCATGATATTACTAAAATAGATATTTGGTTTATTGATAAAATCAAACATTTAGTAGAAGTGGAAAATCGTATTAAATCAGAATCACTCACACCTGAATTACTAAAAACAGCAAAACGTCTAGAATTTCCTGATTTAATCATTGCTCAATATACTGGTAAAACAACAGAAGAAATTCATCAAATGCGTAAAAATAACAACATTGTTGCAGCTTTTAAAACTGTTGATACATGTGCAGCTGAATTTGATGCTTCAACACCTTACTATTATTCAATATATGGCGGATACAATGAAGTTGATCCTCAAGATCAAAAGAAAAAGATTATGGTATTAGGGTCAGGACCTATTCGTATAGGACAAGGTATTGAATTTGATTATTGTTCCGTTCATTGTGTATGGGCACTAAAAGAAGCTGGTTATGATACGATTATTGTTAATAATAATCCTGAAACAGTATCAACAGATTTTGATATTGCTGATAGATTATATTTTGAACCATTGACGGCTGACGATGTTGAAAGTATTGTTGATATTGAAAAACCAGATGGAGCTATTGTCCAATTTGGTGGACAAACAGCAATAAAACTTACAAAAGCATTAATGGAGATGGGCGTTCAAATCTTAGGAACATCTGCTGATAATGTCGATGCGGCTGAGGATAGAGAAAGATTTGATGAAATTCTAGAAAAATGCCAAATAGCTAGACCTAGAGGTTCAACGGTATTTACCACGGAGGAAGCAATTCAGGTTGCTAATGAAATCGGTTATCCAGTGCTTGTAAGACCTTCTTATGTATTAGGTGGAGCCGGGATGGAAATTGCATTGAATGATGGCGATATTAAAAAGTTTATGAAAATTGTGAATCGTCAATATCAGGAACATCCAATTTTGATTGATAAATATTTAGCTGGTAAAGAAGTTGAAGTTGATGCGGTATGTGATGAAGATGGTATTTTGATTCCAGGTGTTATGGAACACGTTGAACGTGCTGGTGTACATAGTGGTGATAGTATCTCTGTTTATCCAACCCAAAAGTTAAAACCAGAGATAAAAGAGATAATTGCTGATTATACTGCTAGGCTTGCGAAAGCATTGCATGTTATTGGTTTGATTAATATTCAATTTATTGTTTATGAAGATCAAGTGTATGTTATTGAAGTTAATCCACGTTCTTCACGTACAATTCCATATATTTCAAAAGTAACAGATATTCCTATTGTTGATGTGGCTACACATGTTATTATGGGTAAATCTATTAAAGATCAAGGTTATGAATATGGTTTACAACCCGAAAAAGAAACCATTGCCATTAAGATGCCAATTTTCTCATTTGAAAAGATTACAGGAGCTGAAATTAGCTTGGGCCCTGAAATGAAATCAACAGGTGAAGTTTTGGGTATTTCTAAAGACTTTGATGAGGCTATATACAAGGCATTTATGGGTGCAGGAGTAAATCTACCAAAACGTAAAAATATTATATGTACTATTAAAGATTCATCTAAGGAAGAATTTTTACCAATTGCTAAACAATATTATATGTTTGGTTATGATTTATATGCAACGCAAGGGACTTATAACTTCTTAAAAGCCCATGGTGTACCTGTACATATTGTTAATCGAATTGATGCTAAAAGTAATACTTTATTTGATTTGATGTTAACAGATACTGTTGACTTAGTTATTGATATTCCAACAAGAAACAATAATTTAAAAGATGGATTTATGATTAGAAGATTTGCAGTTGAAGCAGGTATTCCTATTTATACATCATTGGATACAGCACAAGCACTCATCAATTGCTTAGAAAAACGTCATAGTGGTGATGTATCATTGATTGATATTACAAAATTAAAATAGGCAGCATAGCCAATGTCATTAAGTTTATTTTTAAGAAATTATATGTTAATGCTTTACGGGTTTA
>JAJQDJ010000246.1:5411-6503 GCA_021202205.1 Erysipelotrichaceae bacterium | reverse complement strand
ATAGCACATATTTTTAATTTTTCATAGTTTTTCATAAACTTTTGACTCTACCTAAGTATATGTTTCATCAATGAAATATATGAAAAAAGGATCAATATGATCCTAAATATTCCTCTAGAGTTAAATTGTTTTCATACATATATGTTGCAGCTTCAACACCAACATAACGATAAATATGGGAATCATAGCTATGATTGGTAACAGATGCCTTTTGTTTTGGAGATCTTAATATAAATCCATATTTATAAGCATTATCTTCTAGCCATAATGATAACTCTGTTTGAGCAAAATCATCAGAGCTAACGCCTAACTCTCCAACATTAATGCATAAGCCTAATTGAAATTCATTATAACCTGCATCTTCATCCAATGAATCATAAGATATATAACATTCTCTTAATAAAAAGTTGTTATTAAAAGTACATATTTCATCATACATATCTTTTAAGGCATTATAAACATCTTTACGTAGATACATTGTATATCTTACTCTTGAAATGTCTTGACATAGAATAAGATCATTAGCTTCATATTGACCTATATAATGCGTATCATCAACCAAACAAGTTACTTCATCAGGTGCATAAACTATATGAGTACCATCATTTAATTGGGTTGTTAGTAATTCATTAAGAGTCTCTTTAGTATATGAAGACGTAAGTGTCGTCATAGCAGTGAGCCATTGATCGGCATTGATACCATCATTTTGAAAATAGGTTAAATATGTTTCACAATCTATGATATAACTATAATCATTTTCATCATATAATGGTTTTAATAATATATAATAATCAATATAATCAAAATTAAAATTTTCTTGTTCTAAAAAAGCTGACTCCAATCCATCATTAATAAGAATATCAGCATAATCATAAGCCTTATTATTATAAAGATATGTAAGACGATCAGCTAATTGATTGCCTACTTCTATTATTTCATCAATACTATCATAACGAGAAGAATTAGATAAAGCATTATAATATTGATAATAAGGTAAATAAAAATCATCATATGTTAAATAATCAATAAATAAATCAACAGATATTTGATTATCAATTAAATATGTTTGTTCATGTTCATCTAAATATTTTT
>JAJQDJ010000246.1:0-5401 GCA_021202205.1 Erysipelotrichaceae bacterium | reverse complement strand
CTAGTATCACTATTGATGCCATTGACACGGTAGAATTTATCAAATCTTTGGTTTACTACATAGAATGAGCATCCAAATAACAATGTAATAATTAAAAATAGATGCCAAACTTTTATTTTCATATCATCACCTGCCTTCAATTATATACTAATATTATTGATTTTAAAAGAGAAGAAATTGATTCACAGATCAATTTCTCCTAATTGAACCAGTTCTAATAAAGCTTTTAATCGTGATTGAACTCCTAATTTACATATAACATTAGAAATATGATTGCGCACTGTCTTTTCACTTATACCTAGCTGATGGGCAATATCTTTTGTTGAATAGCTTAATGATAAAAGACGAAATATCTCTTTTTCTCTTTTGGTAAGTAAGGATTGCATGCTAACCTCCCCTAATAATATATGTCAAAATTAAGATGATGTGTCATGCAATGATTGATAAAGATTAGAAGCAACGTTTTTTGGTAGTAGTTCTTCTAATTCATCAAGGGATGCTTCTTTCATTTTTTTTACACTTTTGTATTTATTAAGCAATTGTTTTTTACGCTTAGGGCCTATTCCTTCAACTTCATCTAATATCGATGAAAATAAAGATTTTGAACGAACATTTTTATGAAAACTAATAGCATAGCGATGGACTTCATCTTGCATCCTTGTTAATAAAAAGAATAATTCACTTTTAGGATCAATTTTTATTTGTTGACCATGACAATCAAGTAGCATGGCTGTTGAATGTTTATCATCTTTAGCTAAACCACAAATGGTAATATCTAAGTTGAGTCCATCTATAACCTCAACAGCAGCATGAATTTGTCCTAAACCTCCATCCACTATAATCATATCTGGAGGTGTTAAACCTTCACTTAAGACACGATAATAACGTCGATAAATGACTTCTCTCATACTACCATAATCATCAGGTCCTTCGACTGTTTTGATTTTAAATTTACGATAATCCTTCTTTGATGGTAAACCATCTTTAAAACAAACCATACCAGCAACTGCATAAGATCCTTGAATATTAGAATTATCAAATAATTCAATAATATGAGGTGTATCAATATTTAATAATTCACCTAATTGTTGCATAGCACCAATAGTTGATGCTTCATTTTTTTGTTTCAATTCAAATTGCTTATCTAAAGACTCTTTAGCATTTTCTATAGCCATTTGAACAAGCTGGTATTTATCGCCTTTTTGTGGTTGAATAATTTTACAATCAAGTATTTCTTTTAATAAATCAATATCTAAATTTTTAGGTAATAGTAATTCCTTAGGTAAAGTATTATTTTGATAAAACGTTACAATAAATTGTTGAATATCTTCAACCTCATTATCACCAACTGGAAGCAAATCCAAATTACGTGATAGTAATTTTCCACCACGCATAAAAAATAATTGAATACTCAAATAACCGCGACTTATATAATAACCCAGGATATCACGATCAATATTGTCGTTAAATTGGACATGCTGTTTAGCCGTAACATATTGAATATGTTCAATGAGATCACGATATTCTTTGGCTTCTTCATATTTCATCTGTTCGCTAGCTTGGAGCATTTTTTCAGTTAATTCATCAACTTTTTCTTTAATATCACCTTTCATAAGCTTAGTGATTGATTTTTTTATTTGCACATATTCCTGTGGATCAACTTTGTTGATGCATGGTGCTAAGCATTGACCAAGAGAATAATAGAGACATGGTTTAGATGGTAAATGATTGCATTTTCTTAATGGATAGAGGCGATTAAGCAGTTTAAATGTGTCTCTAGCAGCTGTGGCATCAGGAAATGGTCCAAAGTGTTTAGCTTTCTTTTCTTTAGCATGTCTGACTATTTTTAATGTTGGATGTTCTTCATCGGTCATTTGAATATATGGATAATATGTATTATCCATAAACATGATATTGTATTGAGGCTGATAATCTTTGATAAGGTTAATTTCTAGTAATAAGGCTTCCTTTTCACTATCTGTGACTATATATTCAAAATCTTCTATTTCACTCACTAACTTTGTCGTTTTATAATTGTGTACCCCAACGAAATAAGAATTGACGCGATTTTTAAGTTTTTTGGCTTTACCAACATATATAATTGTTCCTTCTTTGTTTTTCATTAAATAACATCCAGGATTCAATGGCAAAAGGGATAATTTATCTTTTATGTTTGGATTCATTATTCGAAATATACTAAGGTTGCCCCTAGCCCTCCTTCATTAGGACCACCATCACGATATGAAACAACATTTTTATTTTTCTCTAATTTTTGACGAACACCTTTTCTTAAAACTCCTGTACCCATACCATGGACAATGCGAACATGCGGATAGCCTAATACCAAAGCGTCATCTAAAAACTTATCTACTAGATTCATAGCTTCTTCATAGCGTTTACCAATGATATTAAGTTCGTAATTGCCAGTTTTTTTAACAGTTGTTTTTCTAACAGTGGATTTCTTTTCTTTTTTGATTTTTGATTTAGGATGCATAAAAATAACTTCGTCCTGATGCAATTTAACTTTTAAACCACCAATAGATACAACAATCATGTGATTTTTTAATATTTCAACAATATCCCCTTCTCTATTCATACGAATAACTTTAACATGATCACCTAATGCTAAATCATGGTCTTGATGCTGTAATTGTTGTTTATCCATAAAACGTATATTGTCCAAGTCATGTTTGGCTTGATTGATTTCATGTTGTTTCATTTGCGATTGTTTCATTGTTTCAATAATAATATCTATGTTATCTTTTGCTTCATCAACAAGTTGATTGGCTTCATCCTTGGCTTTTTGAATAATTTGTTCTTTTTGATTATTTAATTGTTTGAGTTTTGACTCAAATTGATTTTGCAGTTTCTGATTATTTGCCATCAGTTTTTCTAATTCCTGCTGCTGAAGGGACAATTGATCTTGTTGAAACGTTAATTGTTCAAGCATCTTTTCATAATCATTAAGACTTTCTTCTTTAATATGCTGTGCATGGTTAATAATATCTTTATCCATACCTAACATTTCAGCAATCTCTAAAGCATAGGAAGAGCCTGCCTTATCCAATGTTAAATGATAAGTCGGTTGCATTTTATCTAAATCAAAAGATACACTTGCCATACCAATATTTTCATGAGTTGAAGCAAAAGTTTTTAATTTACCAAAATGAGTTGAAGCAAGTACATAACAGTTTTTTTCTAAAAATTTTGATAAAATAGCTTGTGCCAAACATTCTCCTTCTTGAGGGTCTGTCCCCGAACCAATTTCATCAATAAGAACCAAACTATGGCTTGTAGAGTGATGTAAGATATCTATAATCTTATGTATATGTGATGAAAATGTTGATAAAGACTGTTCAATGGATTGTTCATCACCTAAATCAACATAGATATCATCAAAAAACGGTACAACAGCTTCACTACATGGTATCACCATACCTGATAATGCCATAAACGATAACAAGCCAGTCGTTTTCAACGTAACTGTTTTACCCCCAGTATTGCTTCCTGTAATCAACAACATACGATAATCCTGTAACATGATATTATTAGCAACGACTTTCTTTTTATCGATAAAAGGATGTCTGGCTTGTTTTAAAATTAAAACATTACCTTTTTCATCAATAGTAGCTTTACAACAATCCCATATAACACCATATTGTCCTTTCGCAAAAATAAAATCTAATTCTTGTAATATTTCTAAATTATAATGAAAATGAATATAATGTTTTTTAACCAACTGAGATAATTGATAGAGTATACGTTCAACTTCTTCTTTTTCTTCTTGCATGAATAGTGCCAATTGATTATTCATATTGACCACCACTGTTGGTTCAATATACAATGTTTGTCCCGTTCCACTTTGACCATGTACCAAGCCTTGTACTTCATGTTTATAATTAGCTTTTACAGGTAGCACCAAGCGATCATTTCTTGTTGTGACATTATCGATTGATAGATAATCTTTCGTATCCTTGACCATTGAATCCATTTTGTTTCTTATATTAACTTGCATAGATTGTATTTGTTTACGCAAACGATAAAGTTCTGGTGAAGCATGATCACTTACTGTACCTTCAGGCATAATACATCTTTGTATTTCATTTAACAAATGGGATTGTCCTACCAAACCATTAACTAGTTCACTAATGTATGGTGTTTCAATATCGGAAGCCATCATATAATTTTCAACATTTTCTATACATTTTAAATGCCCAGCCACCAATAATAATTCATCGCCATATAAAGTACCATCATGTTTTGCTCTTTCAATAATCTCTGATATATCTGATAATCCTCCGAGTGGTAAACGATCTTGTAATGAAATAAGATGCATTGCTTCATCGACTTTATCCAAAGTCATATTTAAATCATCTATATCATCATATATATGAAGATTATCTACTTCCTGTTTACCCAAACTTGACGCACAATATGTTTTAATTTGATCTTTTAAATGATTAATCTCTAAAGTTTCAAAAATTGTTTTCATTCTGTTTCTCCAATTTGGATGTTTTTTAATATATTTTCTATATCGCTTTGTGAATAATTCAATTCATTTAATATTTCATTCAATTTATTATATTGTTCATCACTTAAAATAATTTGTTCATTACTTTGTTCGATTTCATTCATCATGGAATCAAAAACATCGTCACTAATAAAATCAAAATCATAAGCACTCATCATCATATTTAAAGCAATTTGATGACTAACTTCCTCACTATTAATACATTCACCCATATCTATAAATGATTCACTTACTTCAGGCATGACATTCATTAAATATTCAGCAACTGTTGAATCAGTTATAAGTTGACTATAAAAGGAATAATCACGAATAATAAAACCAAATAAATAAGAATCACACTTTCTACAATACTCAAAATAGCACCTAACAAATGATCAATAAAAGCAGTTAAAGAGAAAAAATGCGTGATACCTAAGAGTACTGGTTTTAATACCATACCTAATAATTTCTTTATAATTGTAAGAAAAATAAACAAAAGAATAAATATGATTATTTGATTTACAACCTGTCCAATCGTGATAGATATGATATCAGTAGTATCATAATGATATATTGTATATTGAGAAGCTAGTATACTACTTAAAAAACGTGATAAAAATATAACTAAAATAGTCCCTATAAGATCATACAAACGAACTACAAAACCTTTCATATAACCATATATTGTCATAACTATGATAAATATTAAACAAACAATATCTAACAAGTCAATCACCTTCCTTAATGTATTTTATTATATCATTATCAATTCTAAGTGTCAAAAAGACCGAAATCAATAGATAAAATTGAATAGAGTTAAATATTATAATGAAAATCTCCCGAATTGCAAGCAGAAAGTGGAATTAAGATGAAAAAAATTTAATTTTTATA
>JAJQDJ010000100.1 GCA_021202205.1 Erysipelotrichaceae bacterium | reverse complement strand
TTCTCATTTTTGAGAAGGGGAATGTCACCAAATCTTAACTTAATGACATTGGGATATAGCCATACTTTATCATATTTTGATACGACAATATGTGGCAGTGAAGCTGCTCATTCCAAGCCAGAACCAGATATTTTTTTGAAAGCATGTGAAAAGCTTCATGTTTTACCATCTGAAGCATTAGTTTTAGAAGATAGTGAAGCAGGTATTGAAGCAGCTTATCGTGCCCATATTAAAGTTATATGTATTCCTGATATGAAATATCCAACAGATGAATATGTTAATAAAGCGTTTAAAGTATTAGACTCTCTTGATGAAGTCATTAATGAATTAGAGAAAGGAATTGAATCATGAAATTTAATGAAGTAATGCATTTATCTTTTTATACAGATAATATGGCTGCTATGCGCGATTTTTATGAATATAAATTAGGCTTAAATGCAAAAATCATTATGCGTTATGAAGCATATAAGGGTAAAAGTGATAGAGGTTATTGGGAAAAGCAAGCTGAAATTAATCCTACTGGTATTGCTTATATATTTATTGAATTAGCGCCAGGTCAATATTTAGAATTATTTCCAAAAGCAGAAGGACAGTTAGCTCATGAAGTACCTGATACACGTTTAGGTTATTCTCATTTTGCTTTAATGGTTGATGACATTTTTAAGGCTAAAGAAGAACTTATTAGAGCAGGCATCAATATAGATATTGAGCCTAATAAAGGTCAATCGGAAACTTGGCAAATGTGGATCCATGATCCTGATGGTAACAAGTTTGAAATCATGCAATATACTGATAAGTCACTACAATTTAAAGGTAACATTGAAGAAGATCAGAAAAAATATGGTCAATAAAACAGGAATCACTAGATTCCTGCTTTTCACTTTCTCGATAGTTTATGAAAAACTTTTTTTATGGCAAGTATGCACTGTTATAACATACTTTTTGTTAAGTTCTTATGAAGTTCTTGAGAAAGATGCAAAACATGTTATAATTTCATCGAAAGAGAGGAATACTATGAAAAATTATCATACTCACACTAAACGTTGTTATCATGCAATAGGGCGTGAAGAGGATTATATATTAAATGCTATCAAAGCAGGATATACAGAATTAGGCTTTAGTGATCATACACCTTGGAGGTATGATTCATCTTATCATGCCACTATGCGTATGGAAGAAGATAAATTAGCTGATTATGTTAATACTTTATCTTATCTAAAAGATAAATATAAGAATCAAATTAGTATAAAAATAGGCTTAGAATGTGAATATTTTCCAAAATATATGCCTTGGCTTAAGCAAACCATTAAAGATTATAAGTTGGATTATATTATTTTGGGTAATCACTACGATGAAAGTGATGAATATGGTATATATTTTGGTGGAGAGCTTACTAAAGAAGAATTAAATAAATATATTGACTTATGTATTGAAGGATTACATACAGGCTTATATAGCTACTTAGCTCATCCAGATTTAGCATATTATGATAAAGATATTAATTATTATCAAGCACAAATGAAACGTTTATGTCAGGCAGCTTTAGATACTGATACACCATTAGAATTTAATCTATTAGGTTATAAATATCATCGTCATTATCCTAGTACTGCTTTCTTTGAATTAGCTAAGGAAATGGGTAATAAAGTTATTATTGGTAGTGATGCTCATGAACCTTTCATTTTGTCAGACATAGATACGTATAATAAAGCTAAAGCATATTTAAAAAACTTAGGAATAGAATTAACAGAAGAAATAAGATTTTTTCAATAATTTATTTTAAAGTTCATTTAAAATGTTATAATAACTTCAAGGATGTGATAACAATGGATCATATTACAGATATAGATAAAAAAGATTATATTGATGAATGTAAAGAAATAGTAAGAACAACCATAGCTTTAGAAAACATAGTTTTAAGTGATGAATATCTTACAATTCTTACTGAGGAAATTATGGATACAGCTATTTCCATTGGTGGAGATTATTCTAGAGAGGTCGTTAGAAATATAGCTGTTCAATATGTTAGAAGTGATTTTTATCCCCGCTTTAAAAAAGCACATCATTTAGATTAGGAGGAGTTTTATGCCATTAGATAAGAAAGTATTACAAGATTACTTAGATACAAACTGGGCACAATACAGAGGTAAATATGTATTTCATAGTGGCTATCGTATTGATAATAATGAATTCAAGTTTCATTATTATATGTTAGATACAAACTTTCGCCAAATAGATATTTATTTAGATGTTTCCTGTGAAAACAAAATTACTTATACTTTTTCTGAAAATCTTCATGAACAAGAACAAACTTTTATTGTTAAGGATGTTGTGACAAGATTATTAAAACAAAATGATCAAAAACGTCTTCTACATTTTTCTCTCTATGAAAAATTCATTAAGCATGAATTAGAAGAAACGTTTGTATTGGAACCTATGGATTTACGTGATGTCTTCAACTATATGAAATATCATCAAGGTATTAATCAAAATACTATTGATCAATTTTATAAGTTACTGATACCTTATTTGAAAAATCAAATAAAACGTAAAGAATATAAGAAATTTATGGATACTGTTAATCTTTTGTTCGATGTTATACTTTATGAACATTATTGGGACGGTATTAATTTCCAATATTTAGATACTGAATATCAATATCATCTCTATTTTATCAGAAAAATCATTCGTATGGTTTATAAACATCTAGATAAGTTTTATGAGGTAGTTCCTAATGAATTATTACAAGCATTAAAAACACTATGTATGCATACACGTTTTACTCTTGCTATTATGACAGATTTTGGTAAGGTTTTATTATCACAATATCGTATATCTTCAGTCATTATGGAAAGATTAGAAAAAGAGTTTGTATTATGTGATAAAGATGAAGAAAAAGAAAATGAAAATCTTATATTTTCTTATATTTATTATATATATCATAATAATTTTGATCAGTATTATGGAGTAGTATTAAAATTATTAAGAATGCTGATTAATAACATGATGACAGTAGCCAATCATGATTTGGATTTGGCCTTGGGTAATTCTTTAATAAAAGCAGAAGGATATGATATATTATTGGATTTATTCCATCGTGACTATAATACGTTTATATTTAGTTGCTTTCCAATTGAAGAAATGCCTGCATCTATGAAACTTAAGGTGAAGGATGAATTGGTAGGAGCTATTCAATTCTTTGGTGCTAGAATGGAAAATGACAACTATCGTTTAAGTTCATTTGAACAAGTGATGAATATTAATAATTTATTAATGGATAATTTTAAGGAGTGGTATTTAAAGTGAAAAAGAAAAATGTTTATATTGGTACAGCTGTAACTTTGACAGCAGTTGCTTCGTCAAGTGTGGCTTTGGCTTATGATTATGGAAAAAAGGTTTTGTATCGTGAACATTTAAGTAAGATGGAACAAGAAAACTGGTATGAAGAATTAGGTGCTCAAAGAATTCAAATTAAAAATCATAAAGGTTTATATTTATCAGGTTATTTGATTGAAAAAGAGAATGCAGATAAGACTATTATATGTTTACATGGGTTAATGGAATCAGCCTATCATTTGATTAAAACTGTGCATTATTTACAATCTATTATTGATAATGCAAATATTTTAATGGTTGATAGTAGTGCTCATGGATTGAGTGATGGTTATATTAGAGGATTGGGTTATAGAGATATTACTGATTTGATATTCTTTAATTCCTATGTTGTTAGTAAGTATGGTGATGATCATTCTATTATTATGTATGGACATGGGGTTGGAGCCAATACGATATTGAATACATCGAGTTTGGATAAATTAAAGAATGTTAAACTTATTATTAGTGAAGGTGCATATGATAATGGATATACTTATTTGTCTAAGAGATGTCAAAGAGACACTAAGATTAATGCAACTATTTGTGGACCAGTTGTACGTCAAGTAATAAAAAAGGAAATGAATATTGATATAAGAAAATTGGATACAAAAACTTTTGTAAAGAAAAATACAATTCCAACTATATATGTTCATTCTAAAGATGATAAGGAAGTATCTTTTAGGAGTGTGTTTTCACTTTATAATAATAATGCATCTCAAAAAATGTTATTACCACTTAAAGAAGATCATCTTTATGAATTAGAAGGCAAAGATAATGATTATTCATTGTCCATTAATGAATTTATAAATACGGAGGTAATTTAAAATGAATATTTCAAGACAGCAATTAGCTAGTATGTTTGATCATACATTACTGAAACCTTATGCATCAAAAGAAGATTTTAAATAATTATGTCAGGAAGCTGATGATAATGGTTTTGCAATGGTGGCTATTAATCATCGCCTGTTAAATGGTGTAGAGAATTTCTTAAGGATTCAAAGGTGCATGTAGGTGCAGCTATATCTTTTCCACTTGGACAAACAACGATTGAAACAAAAGTTGCAGAAACAAAGCAAGCCATACAAGATGGAGCAGATGAAATAGATTATGTGATCAATATTGGTGAATTAAAATCTGGCAATCTTGCTTATATCGAAGAAGAAATGATGCAGATTGTTTCAGTTTGTAAAGAAAATAATGTGTTATCTAAAGTTATTTTAGAAACTTGTTATCTTACAAAAGATGAAATTATTGAAGTATGTAAGATTGCTAAAAAGGTTAAGCCTAACTTTGTTAAAACGAGTACTGGTTTTGGAACAAATGGAGCTACGGTAGAAAACGTTAAGCTTATGAAAGAAACTGTTGGTGATGATGTAGAGGTTAAAGCAGCAGGTGGTATTAGAGACTATGAGACTTGTAAAGCTATGATAGAAGCAGGAGCTACTAGAATAGGTACAAGTTCATCGTTTAAAATTTTAGAAGGATTTGATAAGGAAAACCAGTTATCGTAAATGATAACTGGTTTTATAATAAATGTTTATATTGACCATGTTTTTTAGTTATATTGCCATATTGAATCGCAAACTTTGGACAATGATGTAAGCAACGTAAACACATGACACACTTATCTTTTATCCATATTGGTCTATTGTTTTTTATTTCAATAGCTTGAATAGGACAGTTTATGGCACATAATCCGCAACCAATACATTGTCTTTCTACATGAAAATGTTTGGTTTTTCTCACAGGTTCATAAACAGCATGTCCAATTTTCACAAGTGGCATAGGTATTATATTTTTCATATAGTTGCCTTTATCTTTATTGCTGATATGTTTGATTATTTCCTGTATTTGTGGATTCTCTTTTTGTTGTATTTTTTTAATTTTATCTTGATTAGTTAAATCAAATATAGGTGTATAGCTATCCACCATTTTAACACCATATATTGCAGATATTTTGAGATTTTTACGGGCTAAATATTGTTCCATAAATCTACCTGTTTGTCCACTTGTCGTACCATAAGTAGCAACAAAATAAATATAAGTATGATCATCAACATTTATCAATATATTTTTCATATATTCATCAACAATGGATGGTAATCCCCACAAATATGTTGGAAACACAAACCCTAAATATTGATCGATAATTTGTATGTTTTGGATATCTAATATTGAATAAGCAAAATCATGCGTTTGCTCAGCTATCATTTCTGCTACGTATTGACTGTTATTGGTTGCTGAAAAGTATAGTATCATGAGATATAGTCTTTTAATGCTTCTAAATCATTAAGAGCATCTTTTATTCCTAATTGATAAACTTCTTCTAATTTATCAGGATTACTTTCTATTCTACCAATTTCAATAGGTACAGATGGTCTAATAACAAATGCTTTTCCTTCTTTTTCCCATTTACTTAAAAGTTCTACAGAATCATTATATACTTTATGACGTTCAATCAGTTGCTTTGCTAAGTTAGGATATTTATGATAAAACAAGTTAATTAATGATTTAGACATGGGTTCCTTACGATAACTCATATCTCTTGTAAGAACAACAATTAATTTATCATAGCCCTGTTTTTGCATCCATACAAAGGGAATACTATCAGAAATACCACCATCTAAATAATATTGCTTATTAATTTTTACAGGTTTAGATACAAAAGGCATAGATCCTGATGCACGTAGTGTATCCATTTGTCTAAATATGCTTTGAAGAAGCATATATTCAGGTTCCCCTGTTTCTATATTTGTGACAACTGCATAAAAGGGTATATCTGATTCCATATAGGCTTTATCATCAAAAGGATCTAATTTTGTAGGGACTTCTTCATAAGCGTATTGTGTATTGATAATATTGCCTTCTTTTAATAATGGTTTAATACCCATATAATTCTTATCACTATTAAAACGTTTATTATAACGAACAGCTCTTCCTTTTTGTTTAGACACATAATTAACGCCAAATAAAGCACCTGCTGATACACCAATATATGATATCATTATCTAAAAAAGTATCTAAAACACCAGTTGTAAACATGCCACGCATAGCGCCACCTTCTAAAACTAATCCAACTTTCATCTTATCACCTCATAAAAATAATGGTAGTGTCAAAGCTTGGTATAATATTTAGGCTTTTCACTACCTGTTCCTTTC
>JAJQDJ010000285.1 GCA_021202205.1 Erysipelotrichaceae bacterium | reverse complement strand
CGTAAAGTCATTAACATATAATTTCTTAAAAATAAACTTAATGACATTGACTTAAATGCCTTTTTATCAAATAAAAAATCGTGTAGAATATAGACAAATATAGGAGGAAGATCACATGGAAAAGAAACCAGTTAAAATTGTTACTATTGGTGGTGGAAGTAGTTATACACCAGAATTAATGGAAGGATTTATTAAGAGATATGATCAACTTCCAATTAAAGAAATTTGGTTAGTTGATATTGAAGAAGGTAAAGAAAAGATGGAAATCGTTGGCGCTATGGCTCAACGTATGTGGGATGCAACTCCTTATGATGTTAAAGTTCATTTAACTTTAGATAGAAGAGAAGCTTTACCAGGTGCTGATTTTGTCACAACACAATTTAGAGTTGGATTACTTAATGCACGTATTAAAGATGAACGTATTCCTTTATCATATGGTATGTTAGGACAAGAAACAAATGGTGCTGGTGGTATGTTTAAGGCTTTTAGAACAATTCCTGTTATTTTAAGCATTGTTGAAGATATGAAAGAATTATGTCCTGATGCATGGTTAATTAACTTTACAAATCCTAGTGGTATGGTGACTGAATCAGTTTTAAGATATGGCAATTGGGAAAAGGTTGTTGGCTTATGTAATGTACCTGTTAATGCTATGCTTAATGAACCAGCAACTATTGGCAAAACACCTGAACAATTAACTTATAAGTTTGCAGGATTAAATCATTTTCATTGGCACAAGGTCTTTGATGAAACAGGTAAAGAAGTGACTCAAGATATTATTGATGCAATGTTTGAAAGCGAAGATGCTGGAAGACCAGCTAACATTTTTGATGTTCCATATTTTAAAGAACAATTAGATCAAATGAAAATGATTCCTTGTGGATATCATAGATATTATTATAGAGAACAAGAAATGTTAGCACATGCTTTAGAAGAATTTAATACTGTTGGTACACGTGCTCAACAAGTTAAAGAAACTGAAGCTGAATTATTTGAATTATATAAGGATCCAAAATTAAATTATAAACCAGAACAATTAACAAAACGTGGTGGAGCTCATTATAGTGATGCAGCATGTGAAACAATTGCTTCTATTTATAATGATTCTAATACACATATTGTTTTAACAACGAGAAACAATGGTGCGATACCTGATTTACCACCAGAAGTAGCTGTAGAGGTATCAGCTCATGTAGGTATTACTGGTGCTCAAGCTATTGCTTTTGGACCTTTACAACCAGCTGAAAGAGGATGGTTGCAATGCATGAAAAATATGGAATTATGTGTTGAAGAAGCAGCAGTGACAGGTAATTATGGTTTAGCTTTACAAGCATTTACATTAAATCCACAAGTTGTAGCAGGTGCTGATGCCAAACGTGTGTTAGACGAATTACTCATCGCTCATAAGAAATATTTACCTCAATTTGCAGACAAGATTGCCGAGCTTGAATCTGAGGGTGTTACTATTAAAGATGATATTGCAAGAGAATTGACAGAACAGGGATTATAAAAAAAATAATCCCTTTTTCTTTTAGATTTATCTTTGATAATCAAAGGAATTCTTATATAATAAAATTAATAAGGAGGTTAATATGTATAAATTAATTGCATTAGATTTGGATGGTACACTGACAAATTCCAACAAAGATATTTTAGATGAAACAAGAGAAGAGTTGATTAAGCTCGCAAAAAAAGGTGTTGTTATAGTATTAGCATCAGGTAGACCAACTGCTGGGGTTTACAAAGAAGCATATGAATTAAAATTAGATGAATTAGGTGGTTATATTTTATCATTTAATGGTGCTAAAATTTCTAATTTTAAAACTAAAGAAGTTATTTATAGTCAAACAATTACTGCTGAAACTGCTCATGAAATGTATGATCGTGCCAAATATTTTGGTTTGTCACCATTAACATATCATGGTACAGAGATTATTACAGAAGATGCTGGTGATCATTGGATTCAATTGGAAAGTTTTACAACAAAAATGTCTATTAGACTTGTTCATGATTTTAAATCTGAAATTACTTTCCCTGTTAATAAAGTATTGGTTACTGGTGAACCAAAATACATTGCTGAAGTATTAGATGAATTTAAGGCACCATATGAAGGTCGTATTAATATTTATCGTTCAGATCCATATTTTATCGAATGTGTAGATAAAGGTATTGATAAAGCAGCCTCTTTAACACATTTATTTGATAAATTAGGCATTAAGAAAGAAGAAACTATTGCTTTTGGTGATGGCTATAATGATTTATCAATGATTGAATATTGTGGGTTAGGTGTAGCAATGGAAAATGCTATTGATGAAGTGAAAGAACGTGCTGATTATATCACTTTATCAAATAATGATAATGGCGTAGCTCATTGTCTTAAAGAATTAGAAGCGAAAGGATTAATATAAGATGAGTTTTAGTAAAGATTTTTATTGGGGTGGTGCCATTGCTGCTAATCAGGCAGAAGGGGCTTGGAATGTAAATGGTAGAGGCATGGCACGTACTGATGTGACAACAGGTGGAGCTGTTGATACGCCACGTATGGTAACATTTATTGATAAAGATGGTCATAAACAAAAATTACCAAATAGAGGTTTTAAATTACCTGAAGGTGCGCATTTTGCAGTGTTCGATGATGAATTATATCCAAATCATGATGCAATTGATTTTTATCATCATTATAAAGAAGATATTGCTTTGCTTAAAGAAATGGGATTCAAGATGTTTAGATTATCTATTTCCTGGTCTAGAATATATCCTACTGGTGAAGAAAATGAACCTAATCAAGCTGGATTAGATTTTTATCGTGATGTCTTTACTGAATTAAAAAATGCAGGCATTGAACCATTAGTATCTATTTGGCATTTTGACACACCTTTAGCATTAGAAGAAAAATATGGTGATTGGCAAAATAGAATTTATATTGATTTATATGAAAAATATGTCACCACTATTTTTAAAGAATATAAGGGATTAGTAAAATATTGGTTAACATTTAATGAAATCAATAATACAATTAATTTCTTACCAGATAATGCCAGTGATGAAGCCTATCATGAAGCTTATCAACATCTTCATTATCAATATGTAGCGAGTGCTAGAGCTGTTAAGATTGGACATGAAATAGATCCAAATAATCAAATTGGATGTATGATTTGTGGTATTACATATTACCCACTTACAAGTGATCCTAAAGATATCTTGTTCAATCGCTCTAAATGGGAAAAAGGTATTTTCTACAGTGGCGATGTTCAATGCTTTGGTCAATATCCAACATATGCTAAACGTTTATGGAAAGAACATAATGTTCAATTGGATATTACTGAACAAGATTTAGCAGAACTTAAGGAAGGTACAGTTGATATCTATACATTCTCTTATTATATGTCTCAAGCTGTTACAACGCATCCAAACACTGATGTTGTAGGTGGTAATATGTCATCAGGTGTACGTAATGAATATTTAACTTATTCTGATTGGGGCTGGGCCTTAGATCCTGATGGTTTACAATATTATCTTGAAATGATCTATGATCGTTATGAAAGACCATTAATGGTTGTTGAAAATGGTTTGGGTGCTTATGATACAGTAGAAGAAGATGGTTCTATTCATGATGATTATCGTATTGATTATCATAGATTACATATTCAAGCTATGGATAAAGCTATAGAAAATGGTGTTGATTTGATTGCTTATACAACATGGGGTTGCATTGATTTGGTTTCTGCAGGTACGGGTGAAATGCGTAAACGTTATGGTTTTATCTACGTTGATAAACATGATGATGGTAGTGGAGATATGCATCGTTTAAGAAAAGATTCATTCTATTGGTATAAGAAAGTGATAGCATCACAAGGTACTGATTTAGATTAGATTATTAAAAGGTTATGGATTCATAACCTTTTTGTTTGTTAAAAAATCATGAATTATTCATAATTTTTAAACATCTATTGTTTATTATGTTATAATCATATAAAGGAGTGACCATTATGGCAAATAGCCTATCAAATTTACAATTCATTATTACAGAAAAAAGCTTTATTGTAGATACAACTTATCAAGTGGATAACAATAAAGTATTAAAACTGCAAAAAGAATTTCTAGAAGATAAATATCAGGCGTTATACTATTTTGGATTTAGAGACAATTTATCTAAATTAAGTATGTCATCCCATTATCTTTATATGATATCTAATTCATTTATCAAAGAACTGACAAATCAGCCACAATTAGAAATAGCTAGAGAAAATATTGATTTAGAAATACATGGAGATACATATGATTATTTATTAGATTCTATACCTTTTATTGTGGGGAATGAATATATCAATAGAGATTGGTTAGATCATATCTTTATTAAACTCACAGAAGTCTTTTCTAGGGAAATTAAGGATTATAATGGTTCTGTACAATTCTACATAACTGAAAAATCACAAGATCTTACAGTTGCACACAGAATCTATTTCCATTTAGTAAATTTAGATGATAAAGATTATCCTTTTGCATTTATGGCATCCTATGCCACAAAAACCAATAATAAAATTGAACATGTCCCATTAAAATATGCACTAGAAGAATATAAAGATGACAGATTAAAACTTATATCTTTGTTATCTTGTTTAAATAAAGTAGCAGAAGTATCACCACTTATAGCACATTTTATGGAAACTGGTGAAATGTTTCATCCCGTAAAACTAACAGTAAAAGAAGCTTATGATTTATTACTAAATGTTCCAGAAATAGAAAAATGCAATATTAAATGTCGTGTTCCTAATTGATGGCGTAAAAAGAGTTCCTCAATATCTATTAATGTTAGCATTGGTGATAGAGAACCATCAACAGTTGGCTTTAATGCCATTTTAGAGATGGATGCTAGATTAGCAATTAATGGTCAAAAACTATCTGATGAAGAAATAGAAGAATTATTAGATCATGAAGAAGGACTTGTATGGTTTAAGGGTCAATGGGTTGAAATCAATCATCATCGTTTAGAAGAATTATTAGAACATGTTAATGAATATGATGGTACTGTTACCTTGAAAGAAGCTTTTCAATCACAAATGGAGGCTGAAGATATTGATGTTGATAATGGTGTCATGATTTCTAATGGTGAATGGCTTAATAGTATGGTTAATAATCTAAGAGATCCTAATCGTATGAATATAAGTGAAGTACCTCATATTAATGCAACACTTAGGCCATATCAACAAAGTGGTTATAATTATATGAATCAGTTTGGCTTTGGGGCTTGTTTAGCTGATGATATGGGTTTAGGTAAGACATTACAAGTATTAACCTTTTTAGAAAATATGTATGAACAAAATCACAATGCTCATGTATTACTTATTGTGCCTGCTTCATTATTAGGTAACTGGTCTAAGGAAATAGAAAAATTTGTTCCTGATTTAAATTATTATATTGCTCATGGTATGAATGCTGATTATATGAGTGAAGAATTAAGAAAACATAAACCTTTCTTAGTTATCACAACTTATGCTATGGCTTCAAAAATACACTATTTAAATGATATAACTTGGGATTGCTTGATTTTAGATGAAGCTCAGGCCATCAAAAATCCGCAAACAAAACAAACAAGAAATATCAAAAAAATCAATTCGAAGATGCGTATTGCCATGACGGGTACACCAATTGAAAATGAATTAACAAATCTTTGGTCTTTGTTTGATTTCTTAAATAAAGGTTTGTTAGGTTCTTCGGAAGACTTTAAAAAATTTAGTAAAACATTGGAATATAAACCACAAAATATGACAAAACTTAGAAATATGGTATCTCCGTTTATATTAAGAAGAGTTAAAACTGATAAGTCTATTATTAGTGATTTACCTGATAAAATAGAAGTCATTGATTATATTGATCTAACTAAAAAACGACAAGAGATTGTTGAAAGGTTTAATAGTGATGAAGAATATATCCCTTATATTGTTTTATCACTCAAAGCAGCAGGTACTGGTTTGAATTTGGTTGGTGCCAATCATGTCATTCATTTTGATAGGTGGTGGAATCCAGCTGTCGAAAATCAGGCAAGTGATCGTGCTTTTAGAATTGGTCAAAAGAAGAATGTCTTTGTTCATAAGTTTGTATGTAACGGAACTATTGAAGAAAAGATAGATAAGATGATTGAATCCAAGCAAGCTTTGGCTGATGAAATCATCACTACTGATACGAAATGGATTACTGAAATGAGTAATGATGAGTTACTAAATTTATTGACATTGGATGGTGATACAAATGACTAGATATTGGGACTATCAAACAACATATGAACAGTTATCGGCAATAGAATTAAGGCAAAAAGCTCATGAAAGTGTGACAAATGCCAAGAAAAAAGGAAGGTTGATGGAACCTGTCATTCCTCATTCTGATGAAATAGCAACCAGTTGGTGGGGACAATCCTGGTGTCAAAATATTGAAAAATATGCTGATTATAAAACGAGACTTTTTCGAGGTAAGCATTATATTTTATCAGGTGCAGTTATAGATCTCAAGTTTCGCACTTCAAAAATGGCATCATTAATATAAAAACATGGATAAAA
>JAJQDJ010000157.1 GCA_021202205.1 Erysipelotrichaceae bacterium | reverse complement strand
GCTTAATGCCTTGACTCTCTTTTATTTAACTGTCCATTTTACAGGGTACATTTTAGTTATCTAATCATTATTATCATAACTAATAAGTCCAAAATACTTTTCAAAGAATATTTTAAGCTTTTCAACAATGTTTCGCTTTTTGGCATCTCTGTTTCCGCCACCAAAACGTGATACTGGAGGCATAAGCCTATCAATATCAGTTCCTGTAGTCTTTAATGTGCCATCTCTAAATGCATTATCAATAAACTTTCTAGTTTCCTCTGGTTTAAGTCTTTCATCACTAATCAATGTTAACATATCTTCTTCTCTTTGTTCTCTAATAAACTTTTGCCATTCCTTAGTAACATCTGAGTTAACATTGATTGTTTCAATAAAGTTTTCAATGAGTTCCTTTTTAGATCTAAGCTGCAAGCTAGATCTGATGGCCTTATCAATAGCAACCAATATTTCTTTGTCATTACAGTTCTTATCCTTATATTTCTCTACAAGCATAAGAATATAATCAATATTGACTTCTACCTGCTTAACAAGTTCCATTTCAAATACTACATCATCAAGAATACTATCTTTTGTCCCATCGCCAGGTTTTAACTCATTATGGATATCATTATATACACCAGTATAATCCTGAAAATCAATAGGTGATAGTATATCCATACCAGCAAATTCATCAAAAGAAGTCAGAATATTTCTTTGCCTTAAAATATTACCAAATAATATAATAAAATCCTTCTTATTTTGTTCACCCACAATTTCATCACCCAAAGGATATTTCGTAATAAGTTCTTCGATTCTTTCCTTATATCCTTTTTGAGGTTTACCTTTTTCATCAATACAACCATAATAATAATCATCAAACGATTTCAATAAGACTATTCCACCAGCATCCTTATTTCCAAATAATGCAATAGCATCATTAACATCTTTTTCTAAGTCTCTAAAACATACAATGTTGCCATATGTCTTAACAGAATTTAAAATACGGTTTGTTCTAGAAAACGCTTGAATCAAGCCATGCATCTTTAAATTCTTATCAACCCATAAAGTATTCAAAGTCGTTGCATCAAAACCAGTTAGGAACATATTAACAACAATCAATAAATCAACTTCACGCTTTTTAACCTTATCTGAAAGGTCTTTATAATAATCCTGAAAACCATTGCTTGAAGTATCAAAATTAGTCTTAAAATGAGTATTATAGTCATTTATAGCCATATCAAGGAAATCCCTGCTGCTTTGATCAAGCTTATTAGTATCAAAGCTTTCATCATCCAATATACCATTAGCTGGATCCTCCTCATTTTGTGCAAATGAGAATATTGTAGCAATCATTAAATCTTTATGTTTTTCTTTTATTTGCCTTTGAAGTTCAAGATAATACTTCTTGCATACTGGTATTGAGCTAACTGCAAAAATAGAATTAAATCCATTAACACGCTTTCCTTTTAGATTATAGTAGCTATTTCTCATAGTCTTTTGATCAAAGTGTTCAAGAATATAACTAACAACAGCTTCTATTCTTTCCTTTGATTCTAATGCTTCTTCAGTATTGATAGCATTAACCTTCTTATCATCATTAACATTCGTTTGTTTAACTGTATTGATATAATCAATCCTAAAAGGCAATACATTACCATCATTGATAGCATCAACAATTGTATAAGTATGAAGCTTATCACCAAATGCTTGTTCAGTTGTTCTTAGATTTGGATTACCACCTGTCTTAGCATTTTGAGCAAATATAGGTGTGCCAGTAAAGCCAAAGATATGATAATTCCTGAAATATTTACCAATCTTAACACTCTTCTCACCTTTTTTAATAACACCACCAACAATCTTAGTATGCATATCGCCAAACTGGCTTCTATGACATTCATCAAACACCAGTACAACATGTTTATCTCTTACAGGGTGATGAGGATTCTTAGTAATAAATACATCAAGTTTCTGTATTGTTGTAACGATGATTTTATAAGGATGATAGTTTCCTTTTTCATCCTTATCTTCTAATTGCCTTTGAAGTACAGCTGTATTCCTATTGCCATTAGCTGATCCTTTAGCAAAACGGTCGTATTCCTTTATAGTTTGATAATCCAGGTCTTTTCTATCAACTACAAACAATACTTTATCAATATATGGTAGAGATGTTGCTAATTGAGCTGTTTTAAACGATGTCAATGTCTTACCACTACCTGTTGTATGCCATATATAGCCACCAGCTTCGATAGTACCTTGTTTTTTATAGTTTGTTGAGGTTTCGATACGATTCAATATTCTTTCCGTCGCAACTATCTGATATGGTCTCATAACCATGAGTATTTCCTCAGTTGTAAATATGCAATACTTAGTTAGAATATTCAATATCGTATGCTTAGCAAAGAAAGACTTAGTAAAGTCTACAAGATCAGCTATAACTTTATTGTTACCATCAGCCCAATAAGAAGTAAATTCAAAGCTGTTTGAAGTTTTCTTGCTATTCCTTCTTGAACCATTTAACTCTTTAATATGACTATTTCTTGTAGTATTAGAGTAATACTTTGTATGTGTACCATTACTAATCACAAATATTTGTACGTACTCATACAAGCCACTACCTGCCCAAAAGCTATCTCTTTGATAACGATCAATTTGATTGAATGCTTCCTTAATAGCAACGCTCCTACGTTTTAATTCAACATGAATCAAAGGTAATCCATTAACAAGTATTGTTACGTCATAACGTGTATCATATTTACCACTTTCTTCTTCATATTGATTAATGACCTGAAGCTTATTGTTATGAATATTCTTCTTATCAATAAGAGTAATGTTTTGTGTCATACTATTATCTCTTATAAGATTTTGAACATAATCCTCTTGTATCTTTCTAGTCTTTTCAACAATACCTTCATTAGTATTAGCTATTTTATCTTTAAAGAACCTATCCCATTCCTTATCACTAAACTGATAGTCATTCAATGATTCCAATTGCTTACGAAGATTGCTAATTAAGTCTTTTTCATTATGAATTGTTACATATTCATAGCCTAATTCGCTAAGCATCCTGATGAATTCCTTTTCAAGAGCTGCTTCACTTTGATAAGCATCAGAACGCCTAACTTCTGGTGTATATTCTGTAACAACAGTACTTTCATTAGTAGCCATTACAATATTATAGGTACTCATAGAAGACCTCCTTTCGTTTTAATTTAATTCTTTAAATGTTAGTAATTTATCACGATAGTATTCATACTGTTTTTGTTGTGCTTCTATTTCAGAGGTAAGATTTTGTAACAATGCATTAAAACTGTTTAGTATTATCATAATTTCTCTTTGTATTTCTAAAGGTGGAAGTGGAATAGTAATTTTTGAAAACTCTTTAAAAGGTAATGTTTTTCTTCCTGTACCTTCAATTCCTTGTCTATGCTGAAGAATTTGAAACATACCTTTATGAGATTTTAAAATATTTAAAAGATATTCGGGATAAATTTTTTTTGAATCAACGCTAAAAACTACATCTAAAGGGCTAACAATAACTGGACCATCATCATGAAGATAGTTAATCGAACCGACATCTATCCTTGATGGTGAACAAACAAACCAATTTGTTTCAACTATATAATACCCTGAAGTATCACTACTAGTAATTTGTGTCTTATCCCCAAAATATTTGGAAGTAGGGACTAGTCCGTTTTTTGTTATACTATAAGCATTTTCAGTAATATGGTTATTGTTCTTCTTCCTTTGTGAATATGCTATTTCAGATAGCTTTACATATTCTACACCATTAGGGCAAAATTTTTGAATCATATCATTAAGTCTATTAGTGTAGCAATTTTTAAATTCTAATAATTCATCTCTATAATATTCATATTGTCTGTTACGAAATTTGAATTCTGTTTCAAGCTCTGCTGTAAGCTCTGTGAAATTGTCCAAAATACGAACAATTTCACGTTGTACCTCGATAGGAGGTACAAAAATTTTGATTTTTGCCATAACATTGCTCATTAATTTTGGATTTCCCATACCACTATTAACATAATTTTTGGCAGTACACGAAAGTGCATAATATATATATTTTGTTAAGATATTATTATCTATTACTTTAATTAAGCCACATACATTTGTAACACTAAATTTTCCATTTCTATAGAATACTGAGCCAGCATTTGCACCATCTGTTGTCCAAGTAAGATATTCTCCGTCAAAATCATAAGTGGATATCTTTCCTAACTCTCCATTATTTTCGGTTTGTGAAGAGTATACGGGATAATTTCCAATATTCTCTTGTATATAATCTTTCGACATAACTCGACCTCTTGTAATAGTAGATATTTCAGAAATACTTCTTTTTTCCACCCCATTGGGACACAATTCTTGGATTAAATCATCTAATCTACTCATTACTCTGTCCCTCAATTTCTGCAATAATCTTATCTATCTCATCACGTAATACTTGTTCTCTAGCTACTATTTCTTTTATCTCAGCATTAAGCTTTACAATATCAATCTTTTCTCTTGTATCTTCAGCTTCTACATAAGTAGATACAGATAGATTATAATCATTTTCAACAATTTCATCATAAGGAGCTAAATGAGATACATATTGAATATCTTCACGTTTAGTGAATTGATCAACAATATGTTCGATATTTTCATCTGTTAATTTGTTATTGTTTGTAACTTTTACAAATTCTTTTGAAGCATCAATGAATAAAGTCTTGTTATCAACTTTGTTCTTCTTAAGCACCATAATACATGTAGCTATTGAAGTACCAAAGAATAAATTACTTGGTAATTGAATAATACAATCTATAAAGTTATTATCTATTAAATATTTCCTGATTTTCTTTTCAGCACCACCACGATACATAATACCAGGGAAACATACGATTGAAGCTGTACCATTTGTAGCTAACCATGCTAAGGAATGCATGATAAAAGCCAAATCAGCCTTGCTCTTAGGTGCCAATACACCAGCAGGTGAAAATCTTTCATCATTAATCAAAACAGGATTACTATCACCTTCCCATTTGATTGAATACGGAGGATTAGATACAATAACTTCAAAAGGTTCATCGTCCCAATGCTGTGGAGCTATTAAAGTATCTTCATGTGCAATATCAAATTTATCATAATCTATATCATGCAAGAACATATTGATACGACATAAGTTATAAGTTGTGATGTTCTTTTCCTGTCCATAGAAACCTTGACGAACGTTTTCTTTACCGAGAATTTTGGCCGCCTTGAGTAGCAGGGATCCGCTGCCGCATGCTGGATCGTATACCTTGTTAACTTCCGTTTTACCTACTACAGCAAGCCTAGTAAGTAGCTCTGATACTTCTTGAGGCGTGTAATATTCACCACCACTTTTACCTGCATTTGAAGCATACATACCCATTAAATACTCATAAGCATCCCCAAAAGCATCAATAGTGTTATCTTGATAATTACCAAGTTTCATATTAGCAACACCTTCAATAAGCTTTAAAAGATTGGCATTTCTCTTTGCTACTGTACCACCTAACTTATTACTATTAACATCAATATCATCAAACAATCCAGAAAAGTTATCTTCACTTTCAGTTCCTTTCGCTGAATCTTCAATGTTATAAAATACTTTTTCAAGTATCATATTAAGATTCTCATCGTCTTTAGCTCTTTGACGTACATTGCAAAATAGCTCTGATGGTAAAATAAAAAATCCTTTGGTTCTTACCATATCATCTCTTGCTACTTCTGCTTCTTCATCTGATAGCATTGCATAATCAAAGCCTTCATTACCTGCTTCTATCTCATCCTTATTTATATAATCAGTGAGATTCTCTGAGATATAACGATAAAACATCATACCAAGTACATAACTTTTAAAGTCCCAACCATCAACGCTTCCCCTTAATTCATCTGCAATAGCCCATATAGCTCTATGCAGTTCTTCTCTTTCATGTTCTTTCTTTGCATCAACCATTATTCCCTCTCCATTTCATATTTACAACTTTAAATTAGTTTATTGTATGCATTATATCATAATTTTATAAATATTTCTTAAGTCTTACACAAAACAATAAAAGATGTACATTTCATACCTAAGGATTTGATGATTCTAATATCATCAAATCCTTTTTAATATTCACATTGTTGTACATAAATAATATCATTGTTTCCAAAAGATTTGGAAAATATAATGACTTCATAAATGTATCATTTTTTTTGTAAGATATGAGCGAAGAAAAGATAAAGAAGGGATGTGGAATTATTGAACGTACTCAAGAGAAGTTCGTCTTATCAATTGCAATGGTGGGCGAAGCAAGATCATTATTTATAGAAGCAATCGATGAAGCTGAAAACGGAAATATAGAAAAGGGATATGAGATTTATGACAAAGGTTGTCAATTGTTACAAGAGGCACAATGCCATCAAGATTTAAAAATTGAGTTTATTCAAACTGTTAAAGACTCATTGCTGTATTCACATATGCAAAGTCATATGTTGAATGCAGAAACGTTACGAATATTAACATTAAAATTATAAAATTAGATAAGTCGTCTGGTAAAATGTCAAGAAGAAATTTAAAAGATTTTTAAATAAATTCATT